>DATJRY010000013.1 GCA_035504415.1 Candidatus Sulfotelmatobacter sp.
GGAGGTGGTGCGCGCCGCCGACCACGCGCTGCTCCAGCCGATGTTCGTGGCCAAGCTCGAGCCGGCCGGGACCGGCTTCGAGCCCAAGCTGCTGCGCACGATCCCGCGCGAGGCGGTCGCACCGCCGGTGCGTCCCTTCAAATAGCACCCAGGTGATGGCCGCGGACGGCCCGCCGGTGCTGCGCACGGCGGGCCTCGGCTTGCGTATCGGCGGCGTCGCGATCGTCGACGACGTCTCGCTGGACGTGCGGGAAGGCGAGTTCCTCGTCATCATCGGCCCCAACGGCGCGGGGAAGACGACGCTCTTCAACCTGCTCTCCGGCGTCACGCAGCCGACGTCGGGTACGATCGACTTCGCCGGTCACGACGTGACCCACGCGCCGACCTACGTGCGCGCGCGGCTGGGAATGGGACGCACGTTTCAGACCTCGACCGTGTTCGCCGGCCTCTCGACGCTCGAGAACGCGCGCCTGGCCGCGCAAGCGTACCTGGGCGGAAGCGCGTCGCTGCTGCGGTTGGCCGACCGCGAGCGCGCACCGCTGGCGCGGGCGCGCGAAGCGCTGGCGAAAGTCGGTTTGAGCGCTCGCGAGAACGTGCACGCGGCTTCGCTCTCGCACGGTGAGAAGCGCAAGCTCGACCTGGCGATCCTGCTGTGCGGCGATCCGCGCGTCGTGCTGCTCGACGAGCCGACGGCGGGGATGGCGGTCGAGGACGTCCCCGAGATGATGGAGCTGATCGACCGCATCCACCGCGACGAGAACAAGACCGTGCTGATGGTCGAGCACCGCATGGACTTGATCATGGGGCTGGCCGATCGCATGGCGGTGATGCACCACGGCTCGCTGCTCGCCGTCGACACGCCGGAGGCGATCGTCGCCAACGAGACCGTCCAGTCGGCCTACCTGGGAGACCCGCTGTGAGCGCGTTGCTGAGCGTGCGCGACCTCAACGTGCACATCGGCGAGTCGCACATCCTGCAGGGCGTCTCGTTCGACGTGCGCGAGGGCGGCATCACCGGACTGCTGGGACGTAACGGCGTGGGCAAGACGACCACGCTGCGCGGGATCCTCGGCTTGGTGCCACGGACCGGCAGCGTCACGCTGGCCGGCGAAGAGCTGATCCACGCGCGTACGCACGACATCGTGCGGCGCGGCGTCGGCTACGTCCCGGAGGACCGCGACGTCTTCGCCGGCCTGACCGTCGAAGAGAACTTGCGGCTGGCCGAGCGCGCCGGCTCGCCGCTGCGCTACGACCTGGTCTACGAGCTCTTCCCGGAGCTCAAGGAGCGTGCAAGCCAGCGGGCCGGCACGCTTTCGGGCGGCCAGCAGCAGATGGTCTCGCTGGCGCGCGCGCTGCTCAACGCACAAAACCGGCTGCTGCTGATCGACGAGCCGACCAAGGGACTCTCGCCGCTGTACGTGCGCAACGTCGCCGACGCGCTGCGCCGCGCCACCGAGGTCGCGACGATCCTGCTCGTCGAGCAGAACCTGCGGGTCGCGCAGGCGCTGGTCGGCGACGTCGTCGTGCTCGACCAGGGCCGGGTCGCGTTCACCGGCCACGTCGAGCAGCTGCTCGAGGATCCGGCGCTGGCGCGCCAACATCTCGGTCTCGCGACCGCGGGGAGTCACTGACCAGCGTTGAGTACGATCGCGTTGCTCGCCATCACCGGCATCGGGTTGGGAGCGCTCTACTTTCTCATCGCCGCCGGCCTCTCGTTGATCTGGGGCCTGATGCGGGTGCTGAACTTCGCGCACGGCGCGTTCTTCACGGTCGCCGCGTACGCCGGCTGGGTCGCCGGAAGCGCCGTCCCGGGTGGCCCGTGGCTGCAATGGCTGGTCGGTCTGGTGGCGGCGATCGTCGCCGGCGGCGTGTTCGCGACGCTGACCGAAGTCGTGCTGATCCGCCCGCTCTACGCGCGCCACGTGGGTCAGGTGCTGGTGACGGTCGGCCTCGCGCTGGCGACCGTCGCGCTCGTGCAAGGCGGCTTCGGCAGCGATCCCAAGCAGCTGACGCTGCCCGACTGGATGGGCGGCACGACGCCGGTGCTCGGCGCCGACATTCCGAACACGCGCTGGATCACGATCGGCGCCGCGCTGCTGGTGCTGGCGCTGCTGCTGTTCTTCCTGCGGCGTACGCGCTACGGTTTGATCGTGCGCGCGGGCGTCGAGAACCGCGCGATGGTCGAAGCGCTCGGCATCGACGTCCAGCGCGCCTTCACGCTGGTCTTCGCGATCGGCGGCATGGCCGCGGGTTTGGCCGGCTGGCTGGCCGGCGCATACTACGGCACGATCGATCCGGTGCGCGGCAGCGCGATGCTGATCTTCGCTTTCATCGTGGTCGTCATCGGCGGATTGGGCTCGGTCGTCGGCTCGGCGATCGCGGCGGTGGTGGTCGGTGTCCTGCAGCAATTCCTCAACTTCTACGGCGCCGCCGGCGTCGGCGATTTCGCGGTCGTGCTGCTGCTGGCGGGCGTCTTGCTGATTCGACCGGGCGGCTTCGCCGGAGCGGCGGCGTGAACCGCGTCGCGCGCATCGTGGTGCTGGCGCTGATCGGCGTCGTGCTGATCGCGCTGCCCTGGATCGGCGTGTCGATTCCGGCGATCTTCGACGCGCCGCTCGACGCGCCGGGAACGCTCAACCTGCTCGGCCTGTGCTTCGTGTTCGGCGCGCTGGCGCTCACCTACGACCTCGTCTTCGGCTACGTCGGCCTGCTCTCGTTCGGGCACGCGCTCTACTTCACCGCCGGCGTCTACGTCACGGCGATCGCGCTCAACCGCTGGCACTTGCCGCTGGGCGGCGCGATCGCGGTGAGCGCGGTGGTCGGGATCCTCTTGCCGCTGGTGCTAGGCGCGATCTGCCTGCGCATGCGCGACATCCCGTTCGCGATGGTGACGCTCGCCTTCGCCGAAGCCGGCTCGATCCTGGTGATGCAGAATCCCGGCGGCCTGACCGGCGGTGAGGAAGGCTTGGCGCTCGGACCGGACGTGCTGCCGTCCGCGCTGGTCGGCGTCGCCAACACGCACAACCTCTACTGGATCGCGCTGGCCGCGCTGATCGTCACCTACGCCGTCGCCTGGTGGGCGGTGAACTCGCCGGCCGGGCACGTCTGGCAGGCGATTCGCGAGAACGAGCGCCGGGTCGGCGTGCTCGGCCTCAACCCGTATCTCTACAAGCTCGGCGCGTTCGTGCTGGCCGGCTTTCTCGCGTCGTGCGCGGGGATCGTGTACCTGCTGCTGCAGGGCGGCGCGAATCCCGAAGTGACCACCTCGAGCTTCACGCTGGCGCTGCTGGTGATGGTCGTCTTGGGCGGTGTCGGAACGCTATGGGGCGCGGTGCTGGGCGGGATCGTTTACGAGTATCTCGACTTCCGCCTCGTCGGCCTCTCCAACAGCGGCGCCGTCGCCTCGCTGCCGGCGTTGCTGCGCGTCCCGCTCTCCGAGCCGCTGTTCTTGCTCGGCGTGCTCTTCATCGTGCTGGTGCTGTTCGTCCCCGGCGGCCTCGCCGGCGCGGTCCGACGGCTACGGCCCGCCTAGCGAGGCCGCAAAGCCTAGTAGTAATTGACCCAGTTCAGGTAGAGCTCGGAGTCGGAAGACGTCGCCGTCCCGGTCGCCAGCGTATCGCCGCTAACGCCGAGCATCGTGTCGTTCTCGAGGTTCCAATAGGTCGCCGTTTGACCATAGTCAAGGTACGTGCCGCCGCTCTCCACCTCGGCGCCGTATATCAGGACGCTTCCGACATCGGTCAGGTCGTACTCGTCGCTGCCGTTGAGCGTCGGGCGCTCGAGGATCCATTCGGCCGAGTCCATCGCGAACGCCGAACCGACGTTGCTCCAGTTCCCCGATGACGCCGTCCCCGACGTCAGGTCTTCGCAATAGTGACGGACGCTGACGCCGCTTCCGGTCACCTGGGCGGTGGAGCAAAAGACCGTGTCGCCGGGCGCGACGTTGAAGTCGTTCTCGTCGCTCGGCTCGACGGGGTAGTACTCGTGCCACATCACAAAATCCCAAAACTGCGGCAGCCAGATGCCGAACTCGTCCTTCTCGTGGGTCGCGTTGATATCGACGCCCTCTTGGAACACGTTCGCGTGCTCGACGGGTCCATTGCCGTCGATTCCGACCCAGATCGCCGACTCGCAAAACGTCGTCGCGCAGACCGGATCGGCCGGGATTGTCCAATACCCTTGCACGTATTGAAACGTGCCCTGCGGACCTTGACTAGTGTAGCCCGACCAATTCGGGTACCCGACGAAGGTGGTGGTATGCTGAACGTTCGGATCCGCGGTCGAGGTAGTGACGAAATGCTGAATCGGCGTTACGG
Organism: Candidatus Sulfotelmatobacter sp.; assembly: GCA_035504415.1. Lineage (NCBI taxonomy): Bacteria > Pseudomonadati > Acidobacteriota > Terriglobia > Terriglobales > Candidatus Korobacteraceae > Candidatus Sulfotelmatobacter > Candidatus Sulfotelmatobacter sp. The sequence continues at coordinate 4,316 of DATJRY010000013.1, forward strand.
CTGCCTTCAACCAGGCGTTGTAGGACGCGGTCCCCGTGGTCGCCGGCGGCCGTGTCGGCAGGTGCGCCGCGATCAGTTGCTCCGGTGTGGCGGACCGCGGGTCAAACCCGAGTCTCGCAATCGCCTGCTGGACGTCGCTGTCGCTTGCGATCGGCGCGATCGGAGCCGCAGCCGTCACGGGTCGCGCGGTCTTGGGATCGATGGTGATCGTTCGTTGACCCGCTCCGGAACCGCAAGATGCGGTCACGGGATCCAGCTTGCTGGTCGCCATCGCGCTGACGTAGAGCGTGCCGTCCCCGTTCTGATCGGTATAGAATGCCAATGGCGCTGAAGCGCCCGTAGACGACGACAGCGTGCAGCGAACGTTCGGCGCAGCTGCAATTCGAATCGCGCTGAACTGCTGCGGCGGGTTCGACGGCAGTGAGGCCGTTCGCCGAACGACGGACGCCGGGGCGTCCGCGTGACCAGGATCAACGAACGAACCAGCTCCTCCTGAGCACGCGTTCAGCACGAACACAGCAAAGGGCAAAGAAGCCGCAGCAAAGCCAGCGAAGAGCCGCATCGGTTCTTCCTTTCTCAACACCCTAAGAAGGCAAAGTGTCAAGTTGCTTTACGATCGTATGGTGACGCAACCGGATCGTCAACTTATCAAAACAGATAAGAAAAAGCGACCCGGCGTAGCCGGGCCGCTTTTCGTTGTACGGGGGTTCTGGACTTCGTTCGTTGTCTCTTCGGCGGCTAACCGCGGAAGTGGAAGTCCAGGCCGATGTTGACGGTGGTCAGACGGACCCAATCGTTGGTCGCGCCGGCCGGGTTGGGCAACCCGTCGCGGATCGTGCCGAACGGGTAGTTGAGGCTCGTCTCTTCCTTCAGGTTGACGATCGCGGCGTGGAACACCAGCCACGGCGCGAACACCTTGACCAGACCGGCGACCGTCACGTTGTAGTATTCCGGACCCGGGTCGGAGGCGAAGTAGTCCGCCAGGCGTCCGAACTGGAAGAACGGGATGATCGTGTGGTTGTGGTCGATCGGAACGTGCACGGCAATCGACGCCGGATAGATGAAGCCACTGCCGCCATAGGGTTGATAGACGGGGTTCGACTGCGGCAGACCGGTGAACGCGTTGATGATCGTCGGCGTCTGCCACGGCGCGGCCAATGCGGCGTTGTACGGGTGGTCGACGTACTGAGCCTGCAGGTCGAAGTCGAAGATCGGCCCGATCGAACTCAGCGGCCCGAAGGCGTAGTTCACGCCGACGAACGGACCGTGGTAGCCGATCCAGCCGGGGTTCTGGGCGTCGGCCGGGCAGCATTCGCGGCTGCGGTTCTTGTAACCGGCGGTGATCGAGACGCCCGAGCCGGCGTTCCATTTCAGACCTTCGGTGTCGAAGCGGTCGCGCAATTGCCCGATCGGGACGCGTGCCGGACCGATCTGGAGCGTGTCCAGGGTGAAGTCGGCGTTGTCGTGCGAGTAATAGATGCTCAGCGCCTTGTTGATCGTGATGTTGGCGCCGTAGTCGAGGAACGTTTCGTTGGTGTCGCCGGCCGCCGTCTGATTCTGTTCGGGCTGACCGCCGTTCGTCGACACGACGTAGAGCGGGGTCACGGTGAGAACGACGCGGCTGAATGGGTCGTCGGCGAAGGCGGGAGCGGCTGTCGTTGCCGCCAGCACTACGCCGAACGCGGCGGCGGCCGCCTTGGCGAAGAGAGTGCGTCCTGTCATCGGCTCTCCTGAAAGAGATGAGGAGTGGTGAGACGCTCTCGCTGCAGGTTCCGAGGCCCGGACGTGGGGAGCCGCTCCGAAACGACGCGCCCCATGAAGAAAGTCCCGTGCGTCTACGCCGACGCCCGAAACTCCTTTGTGCCCTTGATCGTGCAAAAAGAACGTTTTTCCGTTAAGCAGCCCTGTGAGGCAATACTTAACACCCCAACGACCTGCTCGTCAAATAAGTTCCTGAAAAGGGTGCCGCTAGGCCTGCCGGGGACCGCGGCCTATTCGTCGCTCGACGTGCTCGAATGGGCCGCCCAGGGGCGGTGCGTGACCGTCTCGGTGGCGGCGGAGGCCAGCGCCACGGAGCAGCGCTGCAGCGCGCTCATGAGCGTGTCGAACTGCTCGGGGCCGAGCTCGTCGCGCAAATAGTTCTCGATCGCGGCGGCCCGCGTCTCGGCGCGCGCGAGGAGATCCTCGCCGGCCGGCGTCAGCCGCGTCTCCAACGTGCGCCCGCCGGTCGGGCACGGAACCCGCCGGATCAGGCCGCGGGCCTCGAGCCGCGCGACGGTCGCGCTCATCGCCTGGGGGGTCACGAAGCTCGCCCGGGCGAGCTCGGCGGCGGAAATGTCGGCGTTCATCGCGATGAGCGCCATCGCCAGGAACTGTTGACCGGTCAGGCCCAGCTCGTCGAGCTCGCGCTCGAGGGCCGCTTTCGAGACGCCTTGGGCGTACTTCAGGACGGCGAGCAGGTGGCCACTGTAGCAGTAGAGGGCGGCGTCGGGGAGGAGATTTTCCATGGGGCGGGGTCCGGCCATGGCCGTCCCACTTCGGGACGGCCACGACGGGTCTTGCAAGAAACCTTCTTGCGCGGGGCTAGGCGTGCCAGGTGGTGCCGTCGCTGAACGTGACGGCCTCGACGTCGCACGAGGTCGGGGCGGCGACGGTCGGGACGAAGTCGTTCGTGATCTCGGTGCCGGGGGCGAAGCTGCCCTGGGCGACGATGGTCTGCGTCTGGCCGCCGGCGTGGACGGCGAACTCGACGGCGGTCGCCGGGCGGTCGCCGTTGTTGACGAACGAGATGCTCAGGTCGCCGGAGCTGAACGTCGGGGACGCGCCTTCGTTGTAGGCGCCGTTCTCCTGCACGTTGACCGCGCAGCCGACGACGGAGACCGGAGAGACGCCCTGTTGTGCGCTGGCGGGGAGGGCCGCGGCCGACACGCCCAGGGTGGCAGCGGCGAAGGAGGCGAGGAGAAGCTTGCTGGTCATGGTGTGTCCGTTGGTGTCCTTTGGCGGCCGAGCCGCCGGTAGTTCTTGAACACACCCTTTATATCATATTGATTGATATAAAGACAACAGACTTTAGTCGGAGAGCTCCTTCGTTTCGCTCAGACCCTCGCTGGACTCGTAGCCGATGCGCACGCAGCCGAAGCGGTCCTCACCCAGGTAGACCGGGACGGCCAGATCGTTGAGGATGACGCCGGTGTCCCGGGCGTACGTCTGCAGCGCGAAACCGCGCGGGCCGGCGGGCCGGCGCAGGTCGATCCCGTGCCGGGCGAAGTCGGCCCGCCGGGCGCGCTTGGGGACGCCCGTCGCGCCCAGCCCGGCCCGCGCGGCGCCCAGGCCGATCGGGTCCTCGAAGATCCGTTTGACCCGGTTGCCGGCCAGGTCCAGCGCGCGTTCACCCGTCCAGTCGCACCGCAGCGCGCGCGAGGTCATCACCGCGAAGCCGTTGAGGTCGGTGACGCTGGCGAAGACCAGGCGCGGATCGCACGCGGCCCAGGCGTCGCAGACCGGCGCCAGCGCTTCGTCGACGAGCTGGTCGCCGGCGGTGCGGTACTTGGGCGGATCGAAGCCCGCGCCGGCGCGCGTGACGTCGAACAGGCGCGCGAGGGTGCGCACCAGCGCGCCGGTCAGCGGCTCGTAGGTGTCGTCGAGCAGCTGCGCGCGTTGCGCGTGCCCGCGCGCGAGGGCGTCGGCGAGCACGTGCTCGACCTCGGCGGCGAAGGCGTCGCCCCAGCCGCGCACGCGGTCGAAGAAGGTGCCCAGCGCGAAGCCGCCGGCCAACCCGAAGATCGCGGCGTTGATCTCCCCGAGCACCAGACCGCGCGCCCGCGCGGCGTGCGCGGCCGACTCCTCGCCGTGCTGATTCAGCGTGGCGACGTTGCGCGAGACTTGGTGCAGCGTCGCCGACTGCTCGTCGACCGCGGCCGCGATCGCCGCGATCTGACTGCTCGCCTCCAGCACGACGCTGCCCATGCGGGTGAGGTCCTCGCGCACGGCGGCGGAGTCGCTGGTCACGGCGGCGGTCTCGCCCGCGCTGTGCGTCGTCGCCTCGTGCGCGGAGCCGACGGCGGCGCGCACGTCGCGCACCAGCTGCGCGATCGCGCGCGTCGAGCTGCGGGTCGAGTCGGCCAGCTTCTTGATCTCGTCGGCGACGACGGAGAAGCCGCGCCCGTGCTCGCCGGCGTGCGCCGCCTCGATCGCGGCGTTGATCGCCAACAAGTTGGTGCGCACCGAGACGTCGTCGATGACGTCGAGCATCAACTCGATCTGCCCGGCGTGCTCGACCACGACGGCGACGTCGGCGACGGCCTGCTGCGCGTGCGCGCGCAGCTCGCCCAGCCGCTCCAACGAGCGGTCCATCGTTTCGAACGAGGTCGCCGCAAAGCGCTGCAGCTCGTCGGTCAGCGAACGGGTCGCGTCGCTCGACTCGGCGACGACGGCGGCGGCTTGCGCGGTCTGATGGACCGCCGTCGCCAACTGCGCGGTCTCGTCGGCTTGCCGTTCGGTGACCTCGGCGATCCGGCGCAGCAGGAACGCGTTCTCGGCGGCGGCGCGCGAAGCGTCGTTCGAGCTGCGGCAGATCGCGGCCAAGACGCCGTGCACGCGCGCGACGAACGCGTCGAGCGCGGCGAACGCCTCCGCTTCGAGCGGACCGGCGCCCGGCGGCGGTGCGAAGGTGCGGGTCAGATCGACGACGTGCTGCGGGTTGGCCAGCTCGCGCAGATGCGCGGCCAGAAGCGCGAGCGCCGGCGCAGCGACTTCGCCGCGCACGCTGGAGTCGAGTTCCATGCGGACCACCGGGACGAGGGCTATGGTTCCCATCATCGGCAGTTCGGTTCGCTCCCGGCTACCCCCGAAAGGCTAGGTGCGCTACATCCCCGCGTCGATCGTCAACCCGCCGTCGACGACGATGGTCTGGCCGGTCACGTACGCGCTGGCGCGCGAAGCCAAGTAGAGCGCGGTCCCCGCGACGTCGTCGGGATCGGCCAGCCGCCGCAGCGGCGCGCGCGCGACGGCCGGGTCGGCGACGGCGGGATCGTCCCACAGCGCCTTGGCGAAGTCGGTCCGCACGATGCCCGGTGCGATGCAGTTGACGCGGACGCCGCGCGGGCCCCACTCGACGGCCAAGCTGCGTGCCAAGCCGATCAGCGCGGTCTTCGAGACCGCGTAGGCGCCGATGTTGCGCGTCCCGGTCAAGCCGACGATGCTGCTCAAGAAGATCGCCGCGCCGCCGCCGCGCGCGGCGATGTGCGGAAAGCTCGCCTGTGCCAGCCACAGCGTGCCGCGCACGTTGCTCTGCAGGATACGATCCCAAGCGTCGTCGCCGATCTCGGCCAACGGCCCGTAGTAGGGGTTGACGGCGGCATTGGCGACGACGACGTCGAGCCCGCCCCAGTGCGCGACGGTGCCGGCGACGAGCGCCGCGAGCTGCTCCTTCTTGCCGACGTGCGCCGGAATCGCGAGGGCCGCGTGGCCGGCGGCGGCGAGCTCCGCGACGACCTGCGCGCAGGCCTCCGCGTCGCGGCTGGAGATGACGACCCGCGCGCCGCGCTGCGCGAACCGGGTCGCGATCGCGCGCCCGATCCCGCGCGAGGAGCCGGTCACGATCGCGACCTTCCCGCGCAGGTCGAAGAGATCGTCGCTCACCTCAGAGCGAACCGCGTTCGAGCAGCTCCATCCCGCGCTCGGTGACGACGTTCACCGCCGCGCCGAGATTCTTGAAGCGCTCGTCGTGCGTCTGCCCGCGCACGTAGCGCACGTAGATCTGCTGCAGGATCACCGCATAGCGGAAGGTGTTGAAGACGACGTACCAGTGCAGGTCGGAGAGGTCGGCGCCGGAGACCTGCGCGTACCGTTCGGCCGCTTCGCGCCGCGTGTAGAAGCCGGGGTGATCGGTCGGCATCCGGCCGTGCTGCCCGGCGGCGCCGTCGCCGCGTTCGCCCCACAGGCACAGCAGCGCGCCCAAGTCCATCAGCGGCTCGCCCCGGGTGGACATGTCCCAGTCGAGCACCGCGACGGTGCGGTCGGGATGCTCGGCGTCGAGCAACGTGTTGTCGAGCTTGTAGTCGTTGTGCAGCAGCGTCGCGCGGCGCGCGGCGGGGACCGTTTGGCGCAGCCACCCGACGTACGGCTCGACCGGCGCGACGTCGGGCGTGAGCGCGTTGTTCCAGCGCTCGATCCAGCCGTCGACCTGGCGCTGCACGTAGCCGTCGGGCTTGCCCAGCTCGCCCAGCCCGACCGACGCCGGATCGACGGCGTGCAGCGCGGCCAGGTTGTCGATCAGGCTCTTGCCGACGCCGTGCATGATCTCCGGACGCGACGCCCACTGCACCGGGATCTCGCGCCGGAACGCGATGCCGTGCCGGCGCTCCATGACGAAGAAGTCGGCGCCGATGATCGCGTGGTCGGTGCACAGCAGGTAGCTGCGCGGCGCGAGCGGATAGCTGGCGTTGAGGACCGAGAGGACGCGGTGCTCCCGGCGCATGTCGTGCGAGCCCGGCGCGACCGGGCCGAGCGGCGGCCGGCGCAGCACCCACTCGCGCTCGCCGAAGCGGATCAGATAGGTCAGGTTGGCGTGACCGCCGCCGAACTGCCGCAGCTCGAGCGGGCCGCGCGCGCCCTCGAGGTGCTCGTGCAAATAGGTTTCGAGCCGCCCGACGTCCAGCCGTTCTTCCTCGCGGACGTCCATCGTATCGGCGTCGCGCTGGATCACGGCGTGCTCCGCGCCGGCGCGGCCGTCAGGTGCGCCGTCTCGTTCGCGCTCATCAGCAGCCGCCGGCCGCCGCCGATGCGCACCACGCAGATCGACGTGTTGGCCAGCGGAAACAAGAAGTCGTGCGCGGTGCCGGCGATCGCACCCACGGCGGCGTTGATCGCGCCGGCGTGCGAGACGACGGCGACCCGCTCGCCGCGATGGCGCGCGGCGATCCCGTCGAGCGCGCGCAGCATGCGCTCGCGCACCCGCGCGCCGTCCTCCGTACCGGGAATCCCGCGCCACGAGCCGTCGCGCATCGCGACCATCGCCAGCCACGCCAGCCGCGCGCGCAGCGGCATCCCCTCTTCGACCGGCCCGATGGTGATCTCGGTGACGTCCGGCTCGAGCTGCACGGGCAGTCCGCTCGCCGCCGCGATCGCCTCGGCGGTCTCGCGCGCGCGGCGCACCGGGCTCGCGTAGATCGCGGTCAGCCCGACCTCGCGCAGCCGCTGCGCGGTGCGCTCGGCTTGATCGCGTCCGCGCGCGCTGAGCGGGTGCTGCTCGTAGTCGTCGTAGACGGTGAACGCGTCGTCGGATTCCGGGACCGCGTCGGCGTGCCGCACCACGTACAGCTCCGCCGCGCCCGACCCCAGGCTCAGGCCCAGTTCCTCGAGCGGGTCGACGCGCGCCACTATCGCGTGCCTTTCCGCAGCTCTTCCTTGGCGATCGTCACGCGGTGGACTTCGTCCGGGCCGTCGGCCAGCCGCAGCGTGCGCTGGTGCGCGTAGGCGCGCGCGAGGAAGGTGTCGTCGCTGACGCCCTTCGCGCCGTGGATCTGGATGGCGCGGTCGAGGACGCGCAGCGACATCGACGGGCAGACGACCTTCGCCATCGCCAGCGAGGCTTTCGCGGCCTTGTTGCCGTGCTCGTCGAGCTGCCGCGCGGCGTCGTACACGAGCAGGCGCGCCTGATCGATGTCCATGCGCGAGTCGGCGATCGCTTCCATCACCACGCCCTGCTCGGCGAGCGGCTTGCCGAACGCGACGCGCTCCTTCGACCGCGCGACCATCGCTTCGAGCGCCCGTTCGGCGACGCCGATCGAGCGCAGGCAGTGGTGCAAGCGCCCGGGGCCGAGCCGCCCTTGCGCGATCTCGAAGCCGCGGCCCTCGCCCAGCAGCATGTTCTCGGCCGGGACGCGCACGTTCTCGAAGCGCACCTCGCAGTGACCGTGCGGCGCGTCGTCGTAGCCGAACACCGGCAGCGGGCGCACGACGCGCACGCCGGGCGTATCGATCGGCACGATGATCATCGACTGTTGCTGGTGCTTGGGCGCGTCGGGGTTCGAACGGCCCATGAAGATCAGCACCTTGCAGTCGGGATGACCGGCGCCCGACGTCCACCACTTGGTGCCGTTGACGACGTATGCGTCGCCGTCGCGCCGGATCGTCGACTGGATGTTGGTCGCGTCGGACGATGCGACGTTGGGCTCGGTCATCGCGAAGCCCGAGCGGATCGTCCCGTCGAGCAGCGGGCGCAGCCAGCGGTCCTGCTGGTCCTTGGTCCCGTAGCGCGCGAAGACTTCCATGTTGCCCGTATCGGGCGCGCTACAGTTGAAGACTTCCGGACCGATCGTCGAGCGGCCCATCACCTCGCACAACGGCGCGTACTCGCGGTTGGAGAGCCCGGCGCCGTACTCCGGTTCGGGCAAGAACAAGTTCCAGAGCCCCTGCGCTTTGGCTTTGGCCTTGAGCTCCTCCATGATCGCCGGCTGTATCCACGGCGAGGGACCCGCGCGCAGCTGTTGCGCGTAGACGGACTCGCTCGGATAGACGTCGGAGGCCATGAACGCCTCGAGACGCTCGAGCAGCGAAGCGGCGGCGGTTGTCGTCATGATGTGACTATCTTTCGCGTCGGATCGGGGAATACTGCGCGGTCGAGCACGTCCGCCGCGGCGGCGAGACGCGCCTCGTCGGGGCCGACGCCTTCGACGATCGCTTCGCGGGCCATCCCCTGCAGCAAGTTCAGCACCACCCCCGCGGTTGCATCGGGATCGCGCACGTCGGCCAGCCCGCGCGCGCCCAGGGCCCGCAGATGCTCGGCCAGCCGGCGCGTCGCCGCCCGCTGGAACGCGCGGCGCTCTTCGATCAGCACCTCGTCGCGCAGCGCCAGCACCTGGGTAGCCCGCAACAGTCCCGGGTGCTGCAGCGGTTTGCGCAAGCCGTCGACCAGACCGCGAATCTGCGCGCGCGCCTCCGCCAGGCCGGCGACCGCGTCGTCGAGCCGGTCGAAGCTGACCCGGTTCTCCTCGCGGACCCGGCCCAGCGCTCCCCGCAGGGCATCGCGCTTGTCGCGGAAGTGCCGGTAGAAGGTCCCGTGGGCCAGGCCGGCCTCCGCCGCGATGGCGTCGGCGGTGACCTGTTCGTAGTCGCGGTCGGCGAGCAAACGCTCGAACGCGTCGAGCAGCCGCTCCCGTGCGTTCCCGCGGGGTGCCCGCGGGCGCGCGACCCCGTCGGGGTCGGGGGATGCCCGGCCCAGATAGGTCCAGCGGTTGCGGCGCTTCCCGCTGGTCTCGTCGCGGACGCTCTCGACCCGGTAGCGGTAGGCGCGACCGGCGATCGTCTTGGTGACCTCATACGCCATGTGTGGTAAGATGACTTGAACGTCATGCGCGATTTACCTACAAGGAGACGGACCGAGGGCGGCGCGTCATGAGCGCGTCCCTCGCCGCCCGCCCGGCTGCCCAGGCGGCGGCCGCTCCGGCGCGCGCCGCCGAGCCGCCGCTGGGGATGATCACGCTGACGGTCATGCTCGGCCTGATCATGGCGATCATCGACACCTCGATCGTCAACGTCGCGCTCAACGACATGGCCGGCAACCTGGGCGCCTCGCTCGACGAGATCGGCTGGGTCGCGACCGGCTACATCCTGGCCAACGTCATCATCATGCCGCTCAACGGCTGGCTGACCGCGCGCTTCGGCCGGCGCAACTATTACGCCACGTGTCTGGCGGTGTTCACGCTGGCCTCGCTGCTGTGCGGTACCGCCACCAGCGTCGGTCAGCTGGTGTTCTATCGCGTCATCCAAGGCTTCGGCGGCGGCGCGCTGCAGCCGACCGCGCAGGCGATCTTGTTCGAGTCCTACCCACCGGCCAAGCGCGCCGGCGCGATGGCGATCTTCGGTCTGGGCGCGATGGTCGGGCCCGCGATCGGGCCGACGCTGGGCGGCATCATCGTCGACAACTACAACTGGCCGCTGATCTTCTTCATCAACATCCCGATCGGCATCGTCGCCTTCATGATGACGCTGACGTACATCAAGGACCCGGTCTACGTGAAGCGCGATCGCTCGCCGATCGACTTCATCGGGCTGGGCTTGCTGACGGCCGGCGTCGCCTCGGTGCAGTACGTGCTCGAGCGCGGACAGCGCGAGGACTGGTTCTCTTCCTCGACGATCGACATCCTCACCGTCGTCGCCGTCGTGGCGCTGACGCTGTTCGTCGTGCGCGAGCTGCGCGACCGCCTGCCGCTGGTCGACCTGCGCGTGTTCAAGTCGCGCGCCTTCAGCGCCGGCAGCGGCTTGGGCGTCATCACCGGCTTCGGCCTCTACGGCACGGCGCTGATCTTGCCGTTGTTCTTCCAGAACGTCATGGGCTTCACGGCGACCGACACGGGCCTGGCGCTCTTGCCCGGTGCGATCGCGACGGCGGTGAGCATGCCGATCGCCTCGCGACTGGTCGCCAAGGCGGACGGCCGCTGGCTGATCGCGAGCGGCTTGGTGATCTTCGCCATCGGGGCATGGTGGATGGGCGGCCTCACCCAAGAAGCCGGCTATTGGGACGTGTTCTGGCCACGCGCGGTGCAGGGCTTCGCGCTGGGCTTCCTGTTCGTGCCGCTCTCGACGGCGACGCTGGGCGAAGTCTCGCGCGAGAAGATGGCCAACGCGACCGGCATCTACACGCTGGTGCGTCAGCTGGGCGGCTCGCTCGGCATCGCGATCCTGCAGTTCTTGCAGACGCGCGATCAGGACAACGACTACGCGGCGCTGGCCTCAGGCGTCACCGCCGCGAACCCCGCCGATCAGAACTACCTGCAATCGATGCACGGCACCGCGACCGGCTTGTGGAGCATGGTGATGACCAACGCCACCGTCATCTCGTACGACCAGGTGCTGCGGCTGTGCGCCGTCATCTTCATCGCCTCGATCCCGCTGGTGCCGCTGCTGAACTGGAAGCGCGTCGGCGCCGCACCGGCCGAAGCAGCGGCGGTCGCCGACTAGGGCGCCACGGTCCTGGGGCGCCCCGCTCTTCGAACGGATCCTTAGCGCGCGACCGGCGCGAGCGTGAGTTGTTCGCAGACCGCGGCGGTGACTTCGGCGGTGCGGGCCGTGCCGCCCAGATCGGGCGTGCGCACGCCGGACGCGGTCACCGCTTCGATGGCCTCCATCAGGTGCGCGGCGTGCGCGCGTTCGCCGAGGTGATCGAGCATCATGACCGCCGACCAGAACGCGCCGATCGGGTTGGCGACGCCTTTGCCGGTGATGTCGAACGCCGATCCGTGGATCGGCTCGAACATCGAGGGGTAGCGGCGCGATGGATCGAGGTTCGCGGTCGGCGCGATCCCCAGGCTACCGGCACACGCGGCAGCCAGGTCGCTGAGGATGTCGGCATGCAGGTTGGTCGCGACCACGACGTCGATCGACTTCGGTTTCATCACCATGCGCGCGCTCATCGCGTCGACCAGCTCGCGCTCCATGGTGACGTCCGGGAAGTCGCGCGCGACCTCGGCGGCGACTTCATCCCAGAGCACCATGCCGTGACGCTGCGCGTTCGATTTCGTCACGACGGTGAGCAGCTTGCGCGGCCGCGTGCGCGCCAGCTCGAACGCAAAACGGATGATGCGCTCGACGCCGACGCGCGTGAAGACCGCGACCTCGGTGCCGACCTCGATCGGTTGGCCGCGATGCGCGCGCCCGCCCATCCCGGCGTACTCGCCCTCGGTGTTCTCGCGCACGATCACCCAGTCGAGATCGCCGGGCTCGGCACCGCGCAGCGGGCTCTGCAGGCCGCGTAGGATGCGCGTCGGGCGCACGTTGGCGTACTGATCGAACCCCTGGCAGATCGCCAGGCGCAAGCCCCACAGCGTGACGTGATCGGGTACCTGTTGGCTGCCGACCGCGCCGAAGTAGATCGCGTCGAACGGTCGCAGCCGCTCGACGCCGTCGGCCGGCATCATGACGCCGTGCCGCGCATAGTAGGTCGAGCCCCAATCGAAGCGCTCGACCGCCAGCCGCAAGGCCGGATCGCGTCGCTGCAACGCGTCCAGCACCGTCAGGCCCGCCTCGATCACCTCGGGCCCGATCCCGTCCCCACCGATCGCCGCGATCTTGTAGCTGCCCATAGCCCCGCCGTCTACGCCGACGGGCGTCCGCACCCCCTCGTCAGTCTGCGCGACCGCGTGATAGAGTGGCGAAGGAAGACGCACATGATCGTACCGCCTCGGCCTCTTACCGACGACGAGTTGATGGCTCTGAGCGCGGCCAACCCTGGCTGGCACATCGAGCGCGAGCCTGACGGCTCGCTGCACGTGAGCCGCCGGCTTCGTACCGTAACAGCATTCGGGCGGCTGAGGCGACCCGTCAGTTGCAGGGCTGGGGCGGCGAGCGCGGCTGGGCCGCCTCGGCCGACGGTGGCGTGAAGCTGCCGGACGAGTCGGTCCGCGCCCCGGACGCCTCGTGGATGTCGTTCGAGCGGTGGGGCGCGCTGAGCGAAGACGACCGCTCCAACTATCCGCCGATCGTACCCGACGTCGTCATCGAGATCGTGTCGGAGTATGATTCTTACGCCGCGCAGCGGCGCAAGACACAGCGCTACGTCGAATACGGCGCACGTTTCGCCGTTGTGATCGATCCCGAGCGACGCATGGTGGAGACGTTCGGAGAGCCGCCGGCGGGACTCGTACTCGACGTCGACCGAATCATCGACGCCGGAGCGTGGCCGAAGCGCTAACGCCCGGTCGGCGTGGCGTCGACGAGCGCGACGAAGTGGGTGGCGTCGAGTGCTTCGAGGGTCAGCAGCGTGACGTAGGCTTGGCCGTCGACGGTTTTGGTGAAGCGCTGTGCGCGCAGCGTCGCCGAATGCGCCTGGTCGCCCGGCGCCCAGCCGGCACCCTGCAGCTGCGCGGCCAGGCCGGCGAAGACGCCGTCGAGGCCGAGCGAGGAAACGATGCTCGCGCCGCTCGTCGAGCCGTCCGTGGCGGGGCCGGACGCGATGAACGTGACGCCCGCCGGCGCGGTGAACGACGGGAGGGGCGAAGCGAACGGGCTCGCGTTCCCGGCCGGCGGCGTGCACAACGAGATCGGACCGGCTAGGGCCGTGCCGATGCCGATGTCGAGCGCGCGCGGATCGCCGGCGGGCTGCGTCACCGTCACGGTCGTCGCGTGCGCGCCGGGCGAGCACCAGATGCGATTCCCGCTATCGGGCAACTGCAGCGGGAAGCCGCCGCGCGGGAGCAGCTGCGCGAACGCCGCGAAGCCCGGCGAGCGCGACCAGCCGGCGCTGGTCAACGCTCCCTCGAACGCGGCGACGACTGCCGCCCGGTCGGGGGCGTCGTAGAACAGCGTCGTGTCGTCGCCGCGCGCGCCGAAGGTGAAACCGCCGAACGGGCTCGTCTCGTTCGCCGGCGGTTCGGTGACCACGCTCGCCAGCAGCGGCGCCGCGGGCAGCGGCAGTCCCGCCGGCAGACCGGGCGGCAGCGCGTGCAGCCGCACGTGCGCCGTGCGCATGCCGCGCTCGGCGAGCCGTTGCGCGAGGCGCAGGGCGTCGTCCGCATCGTTCGCGCGCACCGCCAGGGGCGCGACCGCGACGACCAGCGCGAGCACCCCTGCGACGCGCGCGCGCATCACGCGGCCGGCTTCTTTCGCTTGGGTTTGGCGGCGCCGTTGGCGGCCGACTTCTTCTTGGCGGCGGCCGGCGCTTTGGCGGCCGACTTCTTGGCGGGCGCGGCGGCTTGCGCGGCGCGGGCGGGTTTGGCGGCGCCCTTACGCGCCTGCGACTGCTCGAGCGAACGCTGCAGCACGTCCATCAGGTTGACGACGTTGGTCGCGGCCGGGCGATGGACTTCCTCGACCTCGACCGTCTCGCCGTTGGCGCGGGCCTCGATCATCGCCAGCACGGCTTCCTTGTAGTTGTCGTGGAACTCGGCGGGGTCGAACTGGTCGACGCTCATCGTGTCGATCAGCATCTGCGCGACCTTCTTCTCGGCCGGCGCGACGTGCTCGTTGGCGGCCGGGAAATCGAAGCTGCCGGCCTCGACCAGCTCGTCGTTGAAGTGCATCAGCTCGAGCACCAGCGCCTCGCCGTTCGGTTTGACCGCGGCCAGATGCTCGCGCGAGCGGATGACGACGGTCGCGATCGCGACCTTGCCCGACTCGATCAGCGCGTCGCGCAGCAGCGCGTAGGCGTGGCGGCCCTTCTTCTCGGGTTCCAGGAAGTAGGGCGTGTCGAAGAACATCGGGTTGATCTGATCGAGCGCGACGAACTGCTGGATCTGCACCGACTGCGTCGCCTCCGGCCGCACCGACTTGAGGTCGTCCTCGGTGATGACGACGTAGCGGCCCTTCTCGTACTCGAAGCCGCGCACCAGGTCGCCGTACTCGACCTTCTCGCCGCAGACGCTGCAGTGGCGCTCGTTGTAGATGCGCCCGTCGTCTTCTTTGTGCAAGAAGTTGAAGCGGATCTCGTCGGTGCGGACGGCCGTGTAGAGCTTGACCGGGATCGTGACGAGTCCGAAGTTGATGGCGCCGGACCAGATCGCGTGTGGCATGCGAAGTCTATTCCCAAAGCGAGCGAGCGCGTTTCAGGGCGCTTTCGAGCGGCTGGGTCTTCCAGCCCTCGTTTTTCCACGGGTCGCCGCCCGTGGCCAGCAGCTTCGGCACGGAGGCCATCGTCCACCGCCGCATCTCGGCGGTCGTCTCACGGGCCCGTTTGCGCCGCATCGCCTCGACCTCGTCCCACACCAGCGGCATCGAGACGGGGGCGCCGTCCCGCGGCCGCACGCTGAAGGGCGCGACGTACGTCTTGCCTTTGCCGACCTGCACCCAGTCCAAGTAGACTAGGTCCTCCGGCCGCTTCTTGATGGTGCGTTCGAGGGTGGTGTCGTCCGGCAGCACGCCGTGCACGCGACGGGCCACCAGCTCGGCGATCCCCTTGGCCTGCTCGTAGTCGTACTTGGGCGCCAGCGGCAGCACCACGTGCAGTCCCATCCCGCCCGTCGTCTTGACCAGCGGATGCAGGCCGATCGCGGCCAGCTCGTCGCGGAAGGCGAGCGCGACCTTGGCCAGCCGCGCCAGCGGGCACCGCTCGCCGGGGTCGAGGTCGAACAGCACCAGGTCCGGGCGGTCGAGGTTCGGCTCGCGCGAGGTCCACACGTGCAGCGCGATCGCGGCCAGGTTCGCGACCCACGCCAGCGTCGCTTCGTCCTCGCACACGACGAAGGTGACCTTGCGTTTCTCGCCGGTGCTGGGCTCGGTCTCGACGCGGTGCACCCAGTCCGGCGTGAAGCGCGGCATCTGCTTCTCCCAGAACGCGCGCGTCGCGTCGATGCCGTCGGGATAGCGCTCCAT
The DNA here is from genome assembly GCA_035504415.1 of Candidatus Sulfotelmatobacter sp. Classification (NCBI taxonomy): domain Bacteria; kingdom Pseudomonadati; phylum Acidobacteriota; class Terriglobia; order Terriglobales; family Candidatus Korobacteraceae; genus Candidatus Sulfotelmatobacter; species Candidatus Sulfotelmatobacter sp. The sequence goes on from DATJRY010000013.1 coordinate 19,622, forward strand.
CGTCAGCGGCGCGCCGTGCAAGTACGGCAAGATCGCCGGTGCCACGGCGCGATAGTACGCGACCAGGTCGCCTTTGGTGTAGCCGTCGCGCGGGAAGAGCACCTTGTCCTGGTTGGTCAGCGCGACCGCGTGGCCGTCGATCGTCGCGCTCTGCGGCGCTGCTTTGGGCATCAGGCGTCGGGATCGGCGTGCTGCTCGCGCTCGCGCACGACGTCCTTGGCGTCCTTGTCGCTGCGCAGCGCCACGAACGCGGGCTGACGCAGGATGCCGTCGCGGGTCCACTCGGCGAAGACGACCTCGCAGACCAGCTGCGGGCGCACCCAGTGCGCCGGCGTGTTCGTCTTCGGCGCGTCGACGAACGGCGAGGTCTTGCGCTCGAGCGGTTCCATGCGCTTGGCGATGTCGCTCAGCCGCGCTTCGTCGAAGCCCGTGCCGACGTGCCCGGCGTAGCGGAACGCGCCCTGGTCGTAGTAGCCCAGCAGCAGCGCGCCGAACTTCTTGCGGCTGCCGCGCGGCTCGGTCCAGCCGCCGATGACGAACTCTTGGCGCCGCCGCACCTTGATCTTCACCCACTCGCGCGAACGCATCGAGCGATACGGGGAAGTGCGCACCTTCCCGACGATGCCTTCCAACCCGCGGCGTGTCGCCAGCGCGTACAGCTCCTTGCCGCGCCCGATCCAGTGCTTGGAGAAGAGCACGTTGCGATCGGGGACGATCAGCTCCTCGAGCAAACGTTTGCGCTCCTCGAGCGGCTGCTCGCGCAGATCGCGGCCATCGGCGTAGAGCAGGTCGAACACGACGTAGGTGACGACGGTCGCCTTCTTCTTGAGGCCCTTGACCGGTTTTTCGCGCGCTTGCAGCGCTTGGAAATCCGGCCGCCCGTCGGCGTCGAGGACGCACAGCTCGCCGTCGACGACGATCGGCAGCGAGCGAAACGCGTGCGGCAGCTCCTTCATCTCGCGGAACTGCTCGCCGAAATCCTTGCCGGTGCGCGAGGTGAGCGTGACCGCGTCCTTCTCGATCGTACCGATGGCGCGGTAACCGTCCCACTTGAGCTCGAACAGCCAGCGGTCGTCGTCGAACGGCTCGTCGACCAGCGTCGTGAGCATCGGCGAAACGTCGCGCGGCAGCGGGTCCTTGCGCGCCTTGGCGCGCGCCGCGGCGCGCCGCACCAGCGTGCCGTCGGGCGAGGCGGCACGGTTGCTGCGCCAGATCGGCGCGTCCTTGCGCTCCGCCTGCAGCTCGGCCAGCGTGCGCCCCGTCTTCACGCTCTCGGCGTGATCTTCGATCTTCCAGTCCGGCTCGTCGTACTCGTCGCGGTCCTTGAAGAGCAGCCACGGTTCGCCGTGCTCGCCGGCGCGCGGCTTGATCTTGACCAGCGTGAAGAGCCCCTTGAGCTTCTTGCCGTTGAGAACGAACTTCAGCTTGCCCTTGGCGATCTCGGCGGCGGGATCGTCGCCTTCGTAGAGCGCGTAGGTGCCCTCGTCCCACACGATGACCTCGCCGGCGCCGTAGTTTCCCTCCGGGATGACGCCCTCGAAGGTCCGGTAGTCCATCGGGTGGTCTTCCGTCTTCATCGCCAGCCGCTTCTCGAGCGGCACCAGGGTCGGGCCTTTGGCGACGGCCCACGACGGCATCACGCCGTCGGCCTCGAGCCGGAAGTCCCAGTGCAGCCGCGTCGCGCGGTGCTCCTGCACGACGAAGCGGAGCCCTTTCTTCGAAGTGCTCCGCTTGCCCCCGCTGGGTTCGGGCGTCGCCGAGAAGTCGCGCTTACGGACGTACTCGGCGAGCTTTTTCTTCGGTGTGCTCAGACGCGGTGCTCCGGCACGCGGCCGACTCTACGGCTCGCGCTCGATCTCGTCGCGCGTCTCCCGCGCGCCCTTGTCGATGTTCGCCTTGACGTCGTGCCCCAACTCCTTGGCGTGCGAAACGACGTGCTCGCCCGGCGACATCGACCCGCCCGCGACGGCGCGCTTCGCGCGCTCGCCTGTCGCCAGCGTCCGTTCCTTGGCCTCGTCGACCAGGTCGCGCGTGTCGGCCTTCACGGTCTCGACCTTCTCGCGGTTGCGATCAGTGCGGTCCATCAGTGCGATCCTCCGTTGGTGCTCGAGGAGCCGCCGGCACCGGACGTGCCGCCCGCGGCGGTGCCGCTGTTCGCGCCACCGGCCGGCGTGGTGACCGTGGTGGTCGTCGAGCTACTGGTGCGCGTGGTCCACGGCTGCCAGACGAACAGGCCGATGAGCGCCGCGACGACGACGACGGCGATCAGGCTGAACATTGCCAGCGAGCTGCCGTTGTCGGTCGAGTCGGTGATCACGTTACGTCGTTCCATTAGGGCTCCTCACGGTCGATGATTGCGACTGAAGGTCTACCCATGTAGAACGCGCCGTAACGGAACGTGGCAAACGTTCAGTAGACGCCGAGCTTGGCGCGCATGACGTCCCAGTACCAGCAGCCCCACAGGCCGACCGCGACGCTCCACACGATCGCCGCCTGGCCGATCCGCCACGGAGCGCCCGTCTGGTCGCGCACGCCCAGCGCCATCAGCAGCACCAGGAACGGTTCGAAGTCGAGCGCATGCCGCATCCCGAACTGCGAGCCGCCGTTCGCATAGTAGAGCAGCGACGGGGCGGCGACCAACAGCGTCGCGACCCACAGCGAGACGACCAGCGCGCGCGGACGGCGCGCGAACAGTGCCAGCACCAGCGCGGGACTGGTGAACCACAGCGCCGTTCCGCTCAGCGCGAACTCGACCCAATGGCCGTCGGCGTGCCAGATCGGCGGCTGGATGAGGAACGACCACAGCTCGACCGGGACGTTGGCGAGCCCGAACGGCGACCCCGTCGGCGCGCCCATGAACGGATCCTGGTGAAAGAAGATCGTGTGCCCGCTGTCCCACGGCACGCCCCAGCGCACTTCGTTGTAGCCGATCCAGGCGAGGAAGAACGGCACGAGCGTCAACGCGAACGCGCGCGCCGCGCGCGGCCGCCGCTCCGGCGCGAGAAAGCCGTTCCAGCACCACCAGAACAGGACCGGCAGCGCCATCACCAAGGTGAAGCGCGAACCCAGCGCGAGCCCCGTCCACAGCCCGACCAACCAGCCGCGGCGCTTACCGGCCAGCTCGCACATCGCGAGCAGCGTGAACGCGACCGCACAGGTCTGCGCGAAGAACCAGACGTCGCCCAGCATCGAGCACCACAGCAGATCGGTTCCGGCCAGCAGAAACGCGACCATCCAGATGCTCTTCACGGTGGTAAGGCCGAGCCGTTCGAGCAGATGCCACGCGGCGCCGATCGCGATGCCGCACATCAGGCACGCGACCAGCGTCTCGTTCGCCGCCAGGCCGAAGACCGCGACCAGCGGCAGCATCAACAGACCCGGGATCGGATCGTTGACGATGTAGCGATGACCGTGCCAGAGCACGGCGTCGATCGCCGGGCCGGGCCAGGTGGCGTCGATCCACACTTGGCCGTGCAGCAGCGCGTACGCGAAGAGCACGTAGTTGTCGTACGGCGTCGCATGGCCGCGCGAGACGGCCAGGGCGACGATCGCGCCGAGGATTCCGGCCAGGGCGGCGTTCACGGAAGCACCTCGACGATGACGTTGCGATCGGCGGCGGCGAGCAGTCTGGTGTGCAGGTCCGGCAAGTCCGGATCGTTGGCGTCGACGATGGCGACCTGACGCGTGCGCAGCCAGGTGCGGTATTCGTGCTCGTGCTCGTCGGGCAGCGCGCACAGCAGAATGCGATGCCCGAACGCGTGCTGCACGTACGCGCGGTACGCCAGCGGAGCGGCCAGGTTCCACGGCGCGACGACGATCGCGTCGTCGCGCGTCGCCGCGACCACCGCGGCGCCCAGGTCCGCGGCCGTCCGGTCGTGGCGCACGTCCCAAATGGCGCCCGAGACGAGCGCGTCGTGCAGCAGCGCCAACGCCAGGATGCCGGCGACCACGAACTGCGCGAGCGCCGGGAGCTCGCGGCCGAACGCGCGCGCCGTGCGGTCGGCGGCGACCGCGATGCCCAGCGCCGAGACGACGTACAGCGCCAACACATAGCGCTCGGGGTCGGCTTCGGCCTGGTACGACGCGCCGAACAGCGCCGGCAGCAGGGCGGTCGCGATGAGACCGACGCCCACCAGCGGGACGTCGCCGAGCACGAAGCAGACGCCGATCAGCGCGGCGACCAGCAGCCCCTGCGGCTCGGCGTCGGCCAGCGCGTCGCCGTAGCGGGCCTGCGCGTTGGCGAACTCGTCGGGGCTGATCAACCGCGCCAGCGTGTACTGCGGGCTCCACTCGTCGCCGGTCACCAGCGAGCGCAAACCGTCGAGCGAGCGCGGATCGTGATCGTCCCAGTACGGGCGGCCGGGCGGCACGCCGAGCGCGAGGGTCGGGTCGAGGCGATGGGCGACGACGTAGGCGCTGCGCAGCGGCAAGTAGGCGTAGGTCGCGAGCACCAGCACCGCGCCGGCCAGCAGCGCCAGCGCCGGGGCACGCAGCGGCCAGCGGCGGCCCAGGGCGATCAGCACCGCGCCCGGCAGGACCAGCACGACCGTGTCGTCGACCGCGACGGCCGCCGCCGCGGCCAGAACGGCGGCGGTCAGCGCGCGCACCTCACCGCGGCGCATCCAGCGCACCGCGCAGACCAGCGCGGCCAACGCGAGCGCCAGTCCCAGCGGGTGGACGTCGGCGTAGGTTCCGCGCTCCCAGACGACCTTGGCGAAGGCGAACAGCCAGGCGCCCAGCACCGCGAAGAGCGGAGCGACCTCCAGCTCGAGCGCCAGCGCGGCGACCAGCGCGGCGCAGGCCGACACCGCCGCCGCCGAGAGCGCGTTCAGCCGCGCGGCGACTTCGCCGATGGCAAAGATGTGCGTCCACAGCCAGCCGGCGAGGACGTAGCCCGGATAGCCGGTGGGATAGGGGATCCCCGCGATCCAGGCAACCGTCTGGAGGTCTCCGGTGTCCCAAAATCCTACCGACGTCCGAATCGACGCGAGCAGCACGGCGAGTGGGACTGCGAACGCGATCGCGACGACGATCCCACGAGAGCGGAGGACCAAGCACGTGCAAGTACGCCTGACGACGGTGAGCGGCCTCTCACGGCCGCGCGTCGTCGTCGCCGAGCCGTTCGCGGAAGCGGGGCTGGCCGTGCTGCGCGATGCCGGGATCGAGGTCGACTCCCAGGTCGGCGGCTCGCGCGCGGACCTGGTCAGCGCGCTCGCGCTGGCGGACGGCCTGATCGTGCGCTCCGAGACGCGCGTCGATCGTGACCTGTTGGCCGCCGGGCCGAAGCTGACCGTGGTCGCCCGCGCCGGCGTCGGCGTCGACGCCATCGACGTCGGCGCGGCGACCGACGCCGGTATCCTCGTCCTCAACACGCCGGGCGCCAACACCATCGCCGCCACCGAGCAGACCTTCGCGCTCATGCTCTCGCTGGCACGCCGTACGCCGGCCGCCGTGCAACAGCTGCGCGAGGGGATCTGGGACCGCAAGCAGCTGATCGGGTCCGAGCTGTTCGGCAAGACGCTCGGCATCATCGGGCTGGGCCGCATCGGCGGCAACGTCGCGACCCGCGCCCGCGCGTTCGGGATGACCCTGCTGGCGTACGACCCCTACATCACGACCGCGCGCGCCGACGCGTTCGGGGTCAAGCTGGTCGAGCTCGAGACGCTGCTGCGCGAGAGCGACATCGTCACCTTGCACGTGCCGCTCAACCGGCAGACGCGCGGGATGATCGACGCTGCGCACTTGCGGCTGCTGCAGCCGCACGCCTTTCTCGTCAACTGCGCGCGCGGCGGCGTCATCGTCGAACGCGACTTGCTGGCCGCACTCGACGCGAACGTGCTGGCCGGCGCCGCCATCGACGTCGTCGCCGAAGAGCCGCCGCCGCCCGGCGGCACCGGCGCGCAGCTGCACCGCCATCCGAAGGTGTTCGCGACGCCGCACTTGGGCGGCTCGACCCACGAAGCGCTGGCGCGCATCGCCACCGAGCTGGCGCAAGACGTCGCGCGCGTGCTGCTGGGCGCGCCGGCCAGCGGCGCCGTCAACGCGCCGGTGCCCTCGGGCCCGGGCGCCGAGCGCGCGCTGCCGTTCCTCGAGGTCGCCTACCGGATCGGCCGCTTCTATCCGCAGTACGCGCGGACCGAAAGGCTGCCGCGCTTCGCGCTGGTCCTGGGCGGCGCGCTGGCCGAGACCGATACCGCGCCGGTCGTGCGCGCGTTCCTCAGCGGCCTGTTGCAGACGACGACCGACCGGCGGGTCTCGGTCGTGAACGCCGAGGCGATCGCGCAGGAGCTGGGAATCGTCGTCGACGCGCGCGCCGACGCGACCGCGTCGGCCTACGGTGCGTCGCTGCAGCTGCAGGCCGAGGGGACCTCGATCACCGGCACGTCGATCGGCGGCGCGCCGCGCATCGTCGAGCTGGACGGTTACGAGATCGACGCCACGCCGGTCGGCGGGATGCTGATCACGCAACACGCCGACGTGCCCGGGATGATCGGGCGGGTCGGAACGATCTTGGGCAACGCGCAGGTCAACATCTCGACGATGCAGGTCTCGCGCAACACCGTCGGCGGCGACGCGATCATGGTGCTCTCGATCGACCGTCCGGCCGACGAGGCGACGCTGGCCGCGCTGCGCGCCGTCAACGGCGTCGGTTCGGTTCGCAGCCTGGACCTGTGATGGTCGGCGTGCGCCGCTGGCGGACGTTCGCGTTCGCGCTCGTGCTCCTGACGCCGCTCGCGGCGTTCGCCCAACCCGCGCCCGACCAGCCGCGTCCGGAATATGCGTTCGATCCGCCCGAGGGCTGGGCCGTCTCCTCGCGCGACGCACACGCGACGGTGTACCGCATCGGCGGCGGCGAGCAGCGCCACGTCATCGTGATCGCGACGGCGGCGTCGAGCGACGAGGCGGCCGTCGCCGAGGCGATGATGCAAACGCTTCATGCCGACACGAAGGACGTCGTCGACGAAGGCGCGGCGACGGTCTGCGGCGGCCAAGCCGCGCACCGCTGGTCGGCGATCGGACGGATCGAGGACCGTCCCGTGCGAGTCCATCTCGTCCTGGCACCCGTCACCGGCGGCCTCGCCGGCGTCGAGTACCTGCACGCGCCCGGCGTCGCCGACCGGGCGGACGCGATGGCGGCACTCGACACGATCTGCCCGGCGCCGTTCGCATTCCCGGCCATCGCGGGATGGGCGGCGTCGACGAGCAGCCCGGCGGGGATCTTCGTGCTGCGCGCGCCCGACGGGGCCTCGTCGCTCTACGGCAGCTATCGCCGCCTGCGGGCCGACCGTTTCCCGTCCGTGTTTCACACCGACCCGCGGGCCGTCGTCGTGCGCAGTTGGTCCGAACCGTGCGGCGTCGGTCAGTTGCTGCGTTTCTCGCTGCGCCGCGACTCCACCTTACTCGAGGTCGCGCAAGGCTACGAGCGCGGCTACGCCTACGCGTTCACCTACGAGCGAACGGCACCGGCGGCCGATCCGGCGGCGATGGCCGTCTTGACGTCGATTTGCCAACCCACCACGGTACACGACTGACTCAATCGTTCGCGAACTCGACGGTGAACAAGGAATCGGCGGCGACGGGCTTGCAGTCGGCGCGCGGCAAAGGTTCGCGCACGGCGGCCCGAAGGAGAAGCGCATGCGCGTGTACGTCGCACGGCACGGCGAGACGACGTGGAATCTCGCCGGCCGCTATCAGGGACGCCGCGAGTCGGCGCTGACGGCGCTCGGGATGCGGCAGGCGTTCGCGCTGGCCGGCGCGATGGACGCGCTCGCGATCGGCCGCGTCGTCGCCTCCCCGCTGCTGCGCTGCACCGCGACGGCGAAGCCGACGGCGGAGCGGCTCAACCTGCGCGTCGAGACCGACGACCGGCTGTTGGAGATCGCGCACGGCACCTGGGAAGGCCGCATGCGTGACGAGATCGCTGCCAACGACGGTGCGCGCTACCGCGCCTGGCGCGAAAATCCCGATCAGGTCGCGTTCGACGGCGGCGAGACGCCGCACGCCGTGCTCGCGCGCTGGCGCGACTTCGCCGGTACGCTGCGGCCGGCGATGCCGACGCTGGTGGTGACGCACGACGCCGTCGTGCGCGTCGCGCTACTGGACGGCTTGGGCGCGGACGTGCCCGCCTTCTGGCGCACCCGCGTCGAGAACGGCGCCTACGCGGTCTTCGAGGTCGAGGCCGAACGGTGGACGCTGCTCGAGGAACGGGTCGACGCGCACCTGACCGGGCTGCGCGCCGACACCGGCACCCAGGCGCTTTAAGCGGCCGCGATCGCGGGCGCCCGCGCGCCCCCTTCGCCACGCACCCGCTGCAGCAGCGCTTCGAGCTCGGCGCGCTGCACGCGGTGCGCCTCGGCGGCCGCGGTCAAGCCGCGCACGGACTCGATGTAGCTCGCGACCAGTGCCTGCTGGGCCGTGTTGTGCGCAAGGATCGCAGTGCCTTCGGCGCGGATCTGCGCGATCACCGTGAGCAGCCGGTCGTTCGACGCGGTCTGCTCGTGGAGCGACCGCGAGCCGTCGCGCATGACCGCGGTCATCTGGCCGAGCGAGCCGCTGATGGCGCCGATCGCCGTCGCTTGTTCGCCGGTGGCCCGGGCGATGTGCGCGATCTCGCGGTTGACGCCGCCGACGGCGGCCGACACCTCACCGATCGACGCCGCCGCGACGTCCGCGAGCGCCAGCGCGCTGGTCGCGCTCGCTCCCGATGCCGACGCCGCCGCCACCACGCCGGCGATGTCCTCGCGAATCGCCGCCACCAGCTCGCGAATCTGCCGCGTCGCGGCGGCCGATCGTTCGGCGAGATTGCGCACCTCGGCCGCGACGACGGCGAACGCGCGGCCGTCGGCACCGGCACGCGCCGCTTCGATCGCGGCGTTGAGTGCCAGCAAGTTCGTCTGCTCCGCGATCCGCTCGATCGCTTCGATGATGGTGCCGATCTCGGTCGAGGTCACTTCCAGCTCGCGCATCCGATCGCTGACGGTCGCGACGTCGCCGACGATCTCGCGCGTCGCGCGAATCAGCTCGTCGACGGCGGCCGCACCCTCGCGCGTCTTCTCGTCGGCCGATCGCGCACGCTCGGCGGCGTCGCCGGCGCCCTGAGCGACGGTGCGAATCGAGCCGCCGAAGGTCGTCACCGCGTCGCTGACGACGGTGACGTTTTGCGCCAGCGCGACGCTATTGGCCGACACGCTGGCCACGGACGCCACCATTTCCTCGACGCCCGCGCTCGCGACCGCGGCGTCGTTGGCCAGCTTCGTGCTCGACTCGTTGACGGCAGCCAACTGCTCGACGACCACGCGAAACGGTTTGCGCGCTTCGGCGCCGGCCGCGTCGCGCCGGCGCTGCAGGCCTTCGATGACGGCGTATTGCTGGTCGAACGCGCCGAGCGCGCCCTGCAGCGCGGGCGTCGATCGCGCGTCGGCCAGCGCATCGACGGCCTGGTCGGCGCGATTGGTCGTGCCGTCGAGCTCTTCACGAACGCGGATCATGACCGCGGAGGTGCCGAGCCAGATCTCTTCGGCATTCCGCTCGGCCGCGATCGCCTCGTGCAGCGCGCGGCCGTACCCTTCGATCGCGTGCACGACCTGCGAGAGGTGTTCGCCGGTGCGCGCCTGCTCCTCGAGCGCCGCGGCGGCTTGCCCGAGCAGCTGCGCCATCGAGTCGACCGACGCCAGTACCGCCGGCGCGGCTCGGACGTGCTCGGCCGCCGCTGCCGCGATGCCGTCGATCGCCACCGTGGCCTCGCCGACGGCGGCGGTGATCGCGGCAACGATCTCGGCCGACACGTCGGCGGCGTGCAGGCCGTGCTCGGCGCGTTCGATCGACGAACGGGTCGAGGTGGCGACGCTGCGCGTCTTGGCGCGTACTTCCTCGACCCGCGCGCCGATGTCGCGCGCAGACACGGCCGAGTACTCGGCCAGCGCGCGCACCTGCTCGGCGACGATGCTGAAGCCGCGGCCCGTCTCGCCCGAGCGTGCCGCCTCGATCGCGGCGTTGAGCGCCAGCAGGTTGGTCTGATAGGACAGGCTCGCGATCGTCGCCACGATCTCGGCTACCCGCTCCGAACCGGCGTCGAGCGCGCGCATCTTCTCGTCGACCAGCGCGACTTCGCCGGCGATGGCGCGGGTCGCACCGATCAGCTGCGCGACGGCCTGCGCGCTCTCGCGTGCTTTGCGTTCACCCTCGCGCGCGCGTTCGAGACCCTCGCGACTGCGTTCCGCCGCGTGTCCGAGCGAGACTTCCATCTCGCTGACGGCCGAGTTGACGTCGGAGACGCCGCCGGCGAGCGAGGATACCGCGGCGTTCAGCTCGCTCAGCGTCGCGATCGCCACCTCGACTGCGTCGCCGGCCGCGCCGATGCTCGAGGCGAGCGAAGCGGCCGCGGTGACCCCGGTGCTGGCCGAGTCGCGGAAGCCGCGCTGCAAGCGGATCCCCTCGGAGCCCGCCTCGTCGCGCACGACCGACGCTGCGCGGACGCGAGCATAGACGTCCGCGATCTCGCCGGCCAACGCGACGAGTGCGGGCTCGGCGGCCGGCGCGACGACCAGCGCCGGCGCATCTGCGCCGGCCGTCTCGGGACGCGAGCGCCGCCTGCGCCGCCGCGCGACCGCGACGAGACCGAGCAAGCCTAGCAGCACGGCCGACGCCGCGACGATCACCGGCGCGACGGTCGCTATCACATTGGCTAGATCGGCGGCCCTGCGGCGCGCTTTATGGCCACGTGACGCGCTTCACCGAAGCATTACCGACGCACGCGGTCAGTATCCCGGTATGCCGCTGGCCTCGACGGTCGTGCCGGCGACGATGGCGAACTCGGAGACCCGGCCGGGACGGCGGACGAACAGCGTCGCCGGCCGCGTCCCCGCGAGCGCGCCGAGGTCGCGTCGCGCGCCGTGCTGCGTGACGACGACGTGCGCGCCGGCCGGAACGCCGTCGGCGACGACGTAGCACCAGGCGCCGTCGCGCGCATAGATGGCCTTGGCGATCACGCCCGGCCGACCGGCCAGCGTCGTGTGCATGAAGTGCGCCGACGCCATCGCCAACAGCGCGGTGTCGGTCTGCGCGACGTGCGTGCCTAGCGCGCGCTCGTGGACGACGTCGACGCCGCCGACGACCAGCACGAAGGCCGCGGCGAGGGCGAGCGGCCACCACGCGCGCCCGCCGCGCGGGCGCAGCCGAACGACGTTCGACCCGGGAACCGGGGGCAGCGTCGCCGCCAGCAGCGCGCCGACTTCTTCGGCGGCCCGCACGCGATCGGTGCAAGTCGCGCACATGCGCAGGTGCGCTTCGATCTCCTCGCGGCGATCGGAGAGCATGCCCAGCGCGTAGAGTTCGGCGTCCTCGCCGAGGTGGTCGGTCATGGATTCCTTCATCGAACGAGCTCCGCGGCGAGGCGGCGCAGTCCCAGCGAGACGCGTCCTTTCACCGTTCCCAGCGGCAGGTCGCACGCCCGCGCGATCTCGCTTTGTGTTTGGTTGCCGTAGTACGCGCGCACGAGCGCGTCGCGCTGCTCGGGCGGAAGCCGCTGCAGCGCGGCGCGCACGCGCGCCGCCTCGATCGGGTCGACGCTCGGCCCCTCGTCGATCAGCGGCGCTTCGCGCGCCACCCGCTCCTCGCGCGCGCGCCGCCGCCCTTCGCGCCGCAGCTGATCGAAGGCCTCGTTACGCACGCAGGTGATCAAGAACGGCAACAGCGCGCCGCGCTCGGGCCGGTAGGCGTCGGGCGCGCCCAACAGGCGCGTGAACACGGCGTGCACGCAGTCGTCGGCCGCGTCGACCTCACCGAGCACGTGATACGCGACGGCGCGCAGACGGGCGCGATGCTCGCGATACGTCTGCGCGACCGCGTTCACGCCGTGCGCAGGGTGTGGTTCTCCCACGTCGCCGTCCCGCCGACGAGCTCGACGGTCCGGTACCCGATGACGTCGAGCAGATGATCCGGCGGCACTGCCAGCGGGCCCGGGCCGGGCGCCGTCCCCGGCGCCGGTTGCGGGTACGCCGTCGCGGCCGCCGTGGCGAAGCGGATCGCGCCCTCGCGATGCTCGATCACCTGATGGATGTGCCCGTTGAGGACCGTCACCGAGGAGAACCTCCGCAGCAGCGCCAGCGCCTTGGTGCCGTCGTCGGTCGTCCACCCCCACGCCGGATAGAGCGCGTACAGGGGGACGTGTCCGAACACGACGATCGGCGTGTCGGCCGAACGCGTCTGCAAGTCGTTCGCGAGCCAGCCCAGCTGCTCCGGCCCGAGCAGCCCCATCGTCTCGCCCGAGAAGACGTTGACCAGCGCGACGTAGTGGACGCCGCCGGCGTCCCACGAGAACCAGCCCTTCGGCGCGTCGGCGCGGCCGAACGTCGACCGGAACCGCGCGCCGCCTTCGGCGTTGATCACGTCGTGCTCGCCGGGAATCACGATCAGCGGCGCCTTGAGCGTCGCCAAGATGTCGTGCGCGGTGGCGAACTCGTCCGCCTTCGCCAAGTGGGTGACGTCGCCGGTGTGCACGACGAACGCCGGCTGCTGCGGCAGCGCGTTGAGCGCGTCGACCGCCATCTTCAGCGTGTCGGCCGGATGATCGTTGACCTTGCCGGTGAAGCCGATGTGGCTGTCGCTGATCTGCGCGAACGCGATCCGTTCGCCCGGCGTCGCGGCGCGCGCGACGCCGTCGGCGCTCAGCGCAAAGCTCAGCCCGAGGCCCGTCCAGCCGACGTGCGAGAGAAACGTGTCGCGCTTCACGGCTTCACCATCACGATGCCCTTCATGAACGGGTGCATCGTGCAGTGATACGCGTAGCTGCCGGCGCTCGTGTAGGCGTGCTTCCAGCTCTCGCCGGTGCCCAACCCGCCGGAGTCGTAGGAACCGTTGTCCGCCGTCGCGGTGTGCGCGTCGTCGTCGTCGTTGACGAAGACGACGATCGTCCCCGGCTTGACCACGACGCGCGCCGGGACGAACGCGTCGTTGCGAATGTGGACCGTGGCGCTCGGAGCCGGCGCGGCGACCGGCGCGGCGGTGGCCGCGAGCAGGAGCGCGGCGGCGAAAATCGTCTGCATGCCCCTGGTACGGCGCTGCCGCGCCGCGCGGATCAATCGCCGCCGCGGCGAAGTACGGGCCCATGCTGCCGCCCGCGACGGCCGCCCTGGTCGCCGCTGCCACCGCGCCCGCACCCGTGCTGATCCGGCTGACGGGAACGGTCGGTTTCGCGCTCTCCTCGACCGACGTGCTGCAAAAGCTCGAGGACCGGCTCGACCTGGGCGCCGGCGGCTACGCGCTTACGCTGGCGAGCAGCCAGGCCCAGCTCAGCTTCGACGACGGCACCCGCGTCGCGATCGGCGAACGCACCATGCTCGGTTACGCCGCGTCCGACGGCAAGACGGCGACCATCGAGCTGGCGCGCGGCGCGGTGCACGTGATCGTGCGCCCGACCAGCGTCATCGCGATCCTCACCCCGACCGCCGGCATCGCGCTCTCCGATGCCGACGCGTTCATCGTCACCGGTCCGCGCGGAACGCAGATCGCGTGCGTGCGCTGCGCGCCGACGACCGTGCTGCGCACGCCGGCCGGCCATGCACAGCTCGGCAACTGCACGCTCGGGGACGCCGGCGCGAACGCGCTGCGGGTGCGCAGCTCGATCGCGAGCGAGAACCCGGCGATGGACGCGCTGGTCGGCGGTGCCGACGCGACCGCCGGCTGTCCGCGCAGCTCGCGCACGCACGTCGATCCGACCGGCTCGGATCCCGGCGCGCGCGATCCCTTGGCCAATGGCTGGGGAACGTTCACGGCCGGGGCGCTGTTCGCCATCTTGACGATGATCGGTCCGCACGCGGGCTGACGCGCGCGCGGTGCGCTCAGAGCGTGGGCGGGCTCGGCAGCGGTCGCGCCACCGCGAAGGTCGATCGCGGCAACTCGGTCGGGAAGTGCCAGCCGCTGAACGTCAGCTGCTCGTAGGCGTCGCCGCCGGCTTCGTGCGCCGACGCCTCGGCGCCGCTCGCCACCCAGTACGAACCGCTCTTCGAGAAGGTGACGCGCCCGCGGCCGCTGTGCCCGCTGGTGAACGCGATCGAGTCCGGCAAGAAGGTCAGACCGTCGATGACGACCGCGGTGTGCACGAAGGCGCGCGCGTGCCGCGGCGTGAGGTCGAACGCGTAGTCGGTGTGGTGACCGTCCTTGACGGCGCCCGCGTAGGTGAAGACGTAGTCGGCCGGGCGCGGTGCGAGGCGCGTAACGGCGTAGCGGTAGGGGCGATTGCGGAAGATGCGCACCTCGGGCTGCGTCGCGCGCGTCCCGTTGACGGCGATGACCTCGTCGCGTTCGTCCTTGCCGCTGCGGAAGATGCGGTGCGTCTGCTCGACCGAGCGCGTCCCGGTCTGCTCGAGCGTGTACTGCACCGTGAAGACCTGCGGGTCACGCACCTGCGCCAGCGCCGTCGCGTACTTGGCGACCACCGCCTGCGGCGCGAGCAGGGTGAGCGCGGCGAGGAACGCGATCATGCCGGCTGTTTGGCCAGCGCGTCGCGCAGCGCCGCCAGCGCCGCCGGCGCACCGGCGGGATCCTTGCCGCCGCCTTGTGCTTGACCCGGCGCGCCGCCGCCCTTGCCGCCGAGCAGCGGCGCGGCCGCGCGCACGAGGTTGCCGGCGTGCACGCCGGCCCGCACCGCGTCCTCGCTGGCGTTGACGAACACCGACGCCGTGTCGCCGTCGACGCCGATCAGCGCGATCACGCCGGACGGCATGCGCGAACGGATCGCGTTGCCGAGCGCGCGCAGCGCCTCGGCGTTCGCTTCCCGCACGATCGTCGCGACGACGCGCACGCCGCCCAGCTCTTCGGCCTGCGCGAGGTAGCTCGCCGCGTCGCCGGCGGCCAGGCGCGCCTTGATCTCGGCCAGCGCCTTCTGCAGGTCGCGCACGTCGGACTGCAGCCGTTCGACCCGTTCGACCAGCTCGTCGGGCTTGACGGCCAGCGCCTCGCCGAGCGTGGCCAGCGTGTCCTGCTGCGCTTCGACGTACGCCTCCGCGGCCTTCGAGACCACCGCTTCGATGCGCCGCACGCCGCTTCCGATCGAGCTCTCGGCGAGCATGACGAACATTCCCAGCTCGCCGGTCGTGTGCGCGTGCGTGCCGCCGCAGAACTCGACCGACGGGCCGAACTGCACGACCCGCACGCGATCGCCGTACTTCTCGCCGGCCATCGTGATCGCGCCCGTCTCCTTGGCTTCCGCGATCGGCAGCTCGCGCATCTCCTGGTGGAAGTCGTCGCGGATCAGCTCGTTGACGCGCTGCGTCACCGCGCGCCGCTGCGCGGGCGTCAACGCGCCGCCCGGGCTGCGGAAGTCGAAGCGCATGCGATCGACGCCGACCCACGAACCGGCCTGGACGATCTCCTCGCCGAGCACGTCCTTGAGCGCGCGCTGCAAGAGGTGCGCCGAGGTGTGATGGCGCCGAATCTCGCGCCGCCACTCTTCGTACACGCGCGTATGGACCTGATCGCCCAGGGCCAGCACGCCGTCGACCAGCCGCCCGTGGTGCGCGATCGCCTCGCCGACGAATTGCGTGTCGGTCACCTCGAAGCGCGCGCCGGACGCGGTGGTGATGACACCGTGGTCGCCGACCTGGCCGCCCTTCTCGGCGTAGAACGAGGTGCGGTCGAGCAGCAGCTGCGCCTCGGTCTCGGGCTCGATGACGGAGACGACGGCGCCGCCGACCAGGATGCCGCGCACCTCGCCATCGGCTTCGAGGCCTTCGTAGCCGGTGAAGTCGGAGCTGAGCGCGGGCGCCTCGCTGACGCTGACGACGGCGCGCTTGCGCGCCGCATCGCTGCGCGCGCGTTCGCGCTGCTCGCTCATCCGGTGCTCGAAGCCGAGGCTGTCGACCGCGACGCCGCGCTCGGCCGCGATCTCGCGCGTCAGCTCGAACGGAAAGCCGTACGTATCGTGCAGCGTGAAGGCGTCTTCGCCCGAGATCAGCATCGTGCAGTCGCGCACCGCGTCGTCGATCAGCGCCTCGAGCAGCTCGCTGCCGCGATCGAGCGTGCGCGAGAACGCCGCTTCCTCGTTGCGCAGCGCGGTCTGCACGTCGTTCAAGCGCGCCGGCAGCTCGGGGTAGCCGCTCCGGAGCGAGGTGACGACGGCGGCGGCCAGCTCGGCGAGGAACTCGCGCGGATAGCCCAGCAGTCGTCCGTTGCGGATCGCGCGCCGGATCAGGAAGCGCAGCACGAAGCCGCGATCGGTGTTCGAGGGGTAGACACCGTCGGCGACCAGGAAGGTCGCCGCGCGCGCGTGGTCGGCGATGATGCGCCGGCGCACCAGCTGCTCGGCCGCGGCGAGCGAGGTCTGCCCGATCGACGGCTGCGCCGCGATGAGGTCGGTGAACAAGTCCGTCTCGTACATCGAGACCTGACCGTTGGCGACCGCCAGCATCCGCTCGAAGCCGGCGCCGGTGTCGATCGCCTTGCGCGGCAGCTCGGTCATCCCTCCGTCGGCACCGCGGTTGAACTGCTGGAAGACGACGTTCCAGATCTCGACGTAGCGGTTGCCCTTGTTGGGGCCGTCGTCGTCGGGACCGAGCGCGTTGGCCGCACCGGTGTCGTAGAAGATCTCGCTGCACGGTCCGCACGGGCCGGTCGGCCCCATCGTCCAGAAATTGTCCTCGTCCCAACGCGTGATGCGCGAGGACGGCAGCCCGATCTCGCTCTCCCAGATCCGCTGCGCCTCGTCGTCGCCGGTGTGGACGGTGACGTACAGCTTGGCGGGATCCAGGCGCATGACCGCGGTCATGAACTCCCACGCGAAACGGATCGCCTCGCGCTTGTAGTAGTCGCCGAACGAGAAGTTGCCGAGCATCTCGAGGAACGTCCCGTGGCGACCGGTGCGGCCGACGTTCTCGATGTCGGACTTGGCGCCGGCCACGCGCAGGCAGCGCTGCACGGTCACGGCGCGCGGTGCCGGCGCCGGCTGTTCGCCCAAGAACACCGGGACGAACTGCTCCATCCCGGCGATGGTGAAGAGCGTCGTGCTCATCTCGTCGGGGATCAACGAGGCCGACGGCAGATGCGCGTGGCCGTTGCGCACGAAGTAGTCGACGAAGGCTTGGCGGAGTTCCTGGGACGTCATGGGCGACCCTCGGGGTTCCACACGGCGACCGGGAAACCCGGTTGGTCCGCAGGAAGGGGTGGGCGTGCGGGTCGTTCTCGTCGACAACGTGCTGCTGGAGCAAACGGGCACCGGGTTCACGGCGACGCTCCAGCCGCACTTGGGCTTGATCTCGCTGATCGCGGTGCTGCGGGAGCTGGGTCACGACGCGCGCCTGCTCGACCCCAAGCTCGACCTGGTGCGCGGCGAGGTCGCGCTCGGGCCCCACTTCTACGGCGCGGTGGCGGAGCGGATTCTGGCCGGCGATCCGGACGTCGTGGGCTTCACCTCGCTGGGCTGCAACTTCGCCTGCACGGTGCGCATCGCCGCGCGCGTCCGCGCGGCGCGGCCGGCGCTGCCGATCCTGTTGGGCGGCCCGCACGCCAGCATCGTCGACGAGCCGATCCTCGCCGCGTACCCGCAGTTCGACGCGATCGTGCGCAACGAGACCGAGGCCGTCATCGGCGCGGTCCTCGACGCGCTCGGCGGCAACGGCAGCCTGGCCGACGTCCCCGGGGTGACCTACCGGCGCGAGGGCGCGATCGCGCGCACCGCCGGCGCCGGCCCGCTGCTCGAGCTCGACGCGCTGCCGTTCCCCGCCTATGACGTCTATCCGATCGCGGAGCTGGCGCTGACGACGCTGCGCGTCGATGCCGGGCGCGGCTGCCCGTTCGGCTGCACGTTCTGCTCGACGGCCAGCTTCTTCGGCCGGCGCTACCGGCTCAAGTCGCCCGAGCGGCTGGTCGGCGAGCTCGACCGCCTGGCGCAGACCTACGGCGTGCGGCGCTTCAACCTGACCCACGACCTGTTCACCGTCGACGCGCGGCGCGTACGCGCGTTCTGCGAGGAGGTCGCCGGCCGCGGCTACGCCTGGACGTGCTCGGCGCGCATGGATTGCGTCGACGACGCGCTGCTCGCGCAGATGCGCGACGCCGGCTGCAGCGCGATCTACTACGGCGTCGAGACCGGTTCGACGCGCTTGCAGCCGCTGGTCGGCAAGCATCTCGACCTGGCGCTCTACCGGCCGATCGTCGAAACCTCGTTGCGGCTGGGGCTCGACACGACGGTCTCGTTCATCACCGGGTATCCGAACGAGCTGGCGTCCGACGCGGACGCGACGCTGGAGCTGCTCGGCGAGAGCATCGAGACCTATCCCGACGCGCTCTCGGTGCAGCTGCATCTGCTCACGCCCGAACCCGGCACCGCGCTGCACCACGAGTACGCGCACGCGCTGGCATACGACGGTCACGTCAGCGACTTCAACTTCCCCGCGCTGGTCGACGGCGACGAAGAGCTGATCGCCGCCGACCCGGCGTCGTTCGTCTGCCACCACTACTTCGCCGCCGGTCTGCCGCGCGAGGAGCACCTGGCCGCGACCGAAGGGTATCGCATCCTCTACGGCCTGGGGCACGCGCTGGTGCGCGCGATCCGGCGCGCCGCCGACATGCCGTTCGCGGCGCTGGTGCGCGCGGTGGGCCGCTTCGTGCGCGGCTATCCGGGTCCGGCCGACGCCGCGCTGGTCGCGTTCCTCGAGGCGCGTTTCGGCGCCGGTTCGTCGTTCGCCGAGATCGTGCGCTACGGGCGCGCGGCCGCGAGCCTGCGGCCGGACGACGCGCCGCGCGCCGCGCACGTCGACGCCGGCACGCCGCTGCGCCTGGCGCGCACCATCGCGCCGGTCGCGTTCGGACGCGACGGCGCCGAGCTCACCCGCCGTGTGCGCGCGGGGCTGCCGCTCGACGAGCCGGCCCTGCCGTCGTCATGGTGGCTGACCTTCGGCGACGGGCGCGCGGCCGGAGCGTCGTTCGCCGTCGATCGCGTCACCTACGAGCTGGCGTGCGTCTTGCGCGAGGGGACGACGCGCGCACAGCTCGAGCAGCGCTTCGAGACCGCCGACGTCGAGGCGCGCTTGTGGTCGCTGAGCCTGATGAGCGGCCTGTGTTACGCCGACGACGCGACGGCCGGCTCGTCGTCCGTCAGCCCCAGCCGGCGCAGCATCGCCGGATCGGCGGCCGCCGGCGCCGCCGGCGGGACGTACAGCGTCGACATGGTCGGAATCGCCGCCTCGGCGAGCCGCGCCAGCGGCACGCGCTCGATCTCGGGATCGCAGATCTCGTAGACGGCCGCCTTGTAGACGACCACCTCGTGTCCGGCCGGGTAGTGCGGTGCGAGCACCTCGGCCAGCACCGCCAACCCGTCGCGGTTCCACGGACCACCGCCCTCGCGCATGCCGCGCTCGGCGATCACGCCGATCTGCCAGATGATCAGCGCGCTGCGTGGATCGAAGACACGCCGGTGCACGAGGAAGTCCGTCGCCTCGAAGCTCTGGCAGCCGCCGTCGCCCGGATCGACGCCCAGGTCGGCGAACAGACAATCCTCCGCCGACACCGCCGCGAACATCGTGGCGGGATAGCCTTCGGCGCGCGCGCGGCGGATCGACTCGTGGGTCGGGAACGCGAACACGCCGGGATGGCCGTAGACCGCCAAACACACGTCGAGGCCGTCGCGCACGGCGCCCAGCACGTGCTCGACGATCTCTTCGTAGGTGCGCCGGCGCGGCTTACCGACCTCGTAGTGCGCGTGCAGGGGCTCCGCGCTCGGATTGAGCCCGCGCAGCCAGTGCAGCGTGAGCGAGTCGGCCGACAGAAAGAAGACCTTCTGCGCCCGCTCGATCGCGACCAGCGTCTCCGCCGTGACCTGGGCGCCGACCCGGATGCCGGTGCCGACGACGCACAACGATCCCGCCACGGTGCGCCCGCCTAGCGCAAGTCGATCATGAAGACCATCAGCACCGGCCATGACCCGCCGCCCGGGTTGGGTGGGAACTCCGCCTGGATCGCCTTGCTGATGCGATCGGAGTCCTTGCTCAGGATCGCGTCCTGCTGCGCCGCCGAGAGCCCCGCGGCGCTCATCGCCGCGCGCGCGTCGGCGTCGGATTTCCGATGGGTGGCGGCGGCGGCGGGATCACGCGCAAGCGCGAGCAGATAGTCGGCGATGGATGCGGCCATGGTCGTCCTCCCCGGTTCAGGTGCGAGCTGGGTGCTATCGCCCGTCCGCCTCCTCGGCCGCTTGTTCCTCGTCGAACAGCGCACCGATGCTGGCGAGTCGGTCGAAATCGGTTCCGCCGAGCCGCTCGATGAGCTCCGCCCGGGTGCGATCGCGCAGCCGCGGAATCAGGAACACCGAGCGGAACGGCAGCGCGCCGGCGCGCGCTTGCGCGAAGCCGAGCAGTCGCGCCGCGCGCAGGTCGTCGCCCGCCCGGACGTGGACCGCCGCCGCGACGATGATCGCTTCCAAGAACGCGATCGGGTTCTGCGCCTCGAGCAGGTCGGCGATCGCGCGCGTGACGTGCACGCGCGCC
The DNA here is from genome assembly GCA_035504415.1 of Candidatus Sulfotelmatobacter sp. Taxonomy (NCBI): domain Bacteria; kingdom Pseudomonadati; phylum Acidobacteriota; class Terriglobia; order Terriglobales; family Candidatus Korobacteraceae; genus Candidatus Sulfotelmatobacter; species Candidatus Sulfotelmatobacter sp. The sequence goes on from DATJRY010000013.1 coordinate 40,096, forward strand.
TCGGCGATACGCCCTTCGGCGAGCAGCGCGTGCGCGAGCCGGTAGTGCGCGGTCGCGATGCGGCGCGCGTCGCGCAGCCGTTCGGTCAGCGCCAGCGAGCGTTGCGAGAGGTCGACGGCGCGCGGGGCGTCGTCGACCCACAGCGCGGCCTCGGCGAAGCCGCGCAGCACCAGTGCCGCGTCGCGGTCGCGCTTGGTGCGCGCCGTGACTTCGTCGGCTTCGGCGAACCGTTCGAGCGCCTGCGAGAGCTCGCCGGTGTAGAGGTGCACGAAGCCGAGCAGCGCCAGCATGCGGCCCGCCGCGATCGCGTCGAAGGCCGCGCGCGCCAGCGCGATCCCTTCGTGCAGCGCTTCACGCGCATCGCCGTAGCGGCCCAGGTTGATCAGCGCCTGCGCGCGATACGCGAGCGTCTCGTAGGTGCCGGTCGCGTCCGCGACGTCGCGGAAGCCGGCCAGCGCGCGCTCCGCCAGCGAGAGCGTCTCGTCGGAGAACAGGTGCACGCGCACCGACTCGAGCAGCACGCGCGAGGCGAGCTGCGGCGAGAGGCCGTCGGAGGCCGCACGCGCCAGCCCGAGCCAGTACGCGCCTTCCTGGAAACGCCGCGCGTCCCAGAACGGCCCGAGCAGCGCCGCGATCTGCGCGCCGGACGCGACGTCGGCGCGCTCGCCGAGCGTCCAGGTCAGCGCCGCGCGGACGTGCTCGATCTCGCGCTCGACTTGCGCCAGCCAGACGTCCTCGGGCAACTGCCGGCTGGTCGTGCGCGCGCGGTGCGCGAACGCCAGCTCCATCGCGACGTGGCGCGCGCCGACCTCGGCGCGCTCGCCCAGCTCGTCCAGCCGCGAGAGCGCGTACGTGCGGGCCGACTCGAGCAGATGGAAACGGCCTTCGCCGTCGTCGTCGGCCTCGGCCACGACCAGCGACTTCTCGACCAGCGAGACCAGCAGCTCGGGGACGTCCTTGGCATCGATCGCGCCGCCGCCGCACACCGGGATCGCCGCTTCGAGCGTCCACGAACCGGCCAGCACGCCGAGACGGCAGAACACCGTCGCCTCGTCGTGAGTGAGTAGCTCGAAGCTCCAATCCATCAGCGCACGCAGCGTCCTTTGCCGGGGAACGTTCCGTCGGCCGGCGGTGAGCAGTCGCAGTCGTTCGTCCAATCGCGCGGCCACCTGCGCCACGCCCAGAGCGGGAATCGTCGCCGCCGCCAGCTCGAGCGCCAGCGGGATGCCGTCGAGACGACTGCAGATCGTCGCCACGGCGGCGCCGTTGCGTTCGGTCAACTGGAAGCGTGGGTCGTGTGCGGCGGCGCGCTCGATGAACAGCTCGACCGCGCCGAAGCGCAGGGCGTCGTCCGGCCCGACGGGGGCGCCTTCGTCGGGAACGGTGAGCGGCGGCAGGCGGTAGACGACTTCACCGTCGACGTGCAGCGGCTCGCGGCTGGTCGCCAGCACGTCGACGTACGGACAGCGCGCCGCGATCTCGGCGGTGACGCGCGCGGCCTCCTCGACGACGTGCTCGCAGTTGTCGAGCACCAGCAGCAGCGAGCGAGCGCGCAAGCCCGCGACGATGATGTCGAGCAGCGGCCGATCGGCCTGCTCCGGGATCTCGAGCGCGGCGGCGACCTCCTGCGCGACCAGCCGCGCGTCGCTGACGTTGGCCAGCTCGACCACCCACACGCCGTCGCCGTACCGTTCGAGCAGCTCGAAGCCGAGCTCGAGCGCGACGCGCGTCTTGCCGACGCCGCCGATCCCGGCGACGGTCACGACGCGACCGTCCGCGATCAGCCGGCGCAGCTCGCGCCGTTCCCCCTCGCGACCGACGAAGCGCGTGAGCGGACGGTTCAGGTTGTGGCGCCGGGCCGGCGCGGCCGGCATCGTCGTCGCGGTGACCAGCGTGAGCGGCGTCGGCCGCGTCGCCGCCGCTTCCAGACGCGCACGGTTCTCGACGTCGAGCTCGAGCGCTTCGATCAGGAGTGCGAGGGTTTGACGCTGCGGAACCTTGCGGCTCCCGCGTTCGAGCGTGCTGATCGCGTCCACGCTGAGCGTCGCGCGCTCCGCGAGGGCTTCCTGCGACAGCCCCCGCGCCAGCCGGAGCTGACGCAGGAGCCTGCCGAACGGCGCCCGCCCGGGTTCGTCCACCACCCATCCCCCGATTGAGTCCGCCACACCCAGTGCGGACCCGAAGCGACGGGACGTGTACTCATACGAAGGTAGGCTTTCCCCCACCGTTGCCTGCCCCGTACGCCTTTCGGGGGCGACCCGGACCGCGTTGACTTAGAGCGCCTTCGATCGGAGCGCTTTGGAGCTCGTCGATTGATCGATGGTCATGCGGGCGTCCTCCACACTCGAACGGTTGCCATCATGATGCGCGAGGACGAAGGGGCGAACCACCGACAACCCGTTTGTCCGGGTCGTACGCACGCCGCGCCGCATACTTGAAACGATCGTTTCAAGTATGCTACCTTCGGAGCCCATGACCCGGACGGTCGACCTCGCCAACCGGTCCAAGCTGCTCGAGCGGGTCGCGGCCTATGTCCTCGACCACGGGCTGGCCGATCTCTCGCTGCGCCCGCTGGCCGAGGCCGTCGAGAGCAGCCCGCGCACGCTGCTCTACCACTTCGGGTCGAAGGAGCGGATCGTCGCGGCGGTGCTGCGCGGGATCCGAGAACGGCAACAGGCGCTGTTCGCGCGGCTGGGCGGCGAGCAGACCACGCCGGTGGCGATCTGCCGCGCGGCCTGGGCCTACATGAGCGACCCGGCGGTCGGGCCGGCCCTGCGGCTGTTCTTCGAAACCTACGCGCTGGCGCTGCGCGCGCCCGAGCGCTTTCCCGGCTTTCTCGAGGGCGCCGTCGAGGACTGGCTGCGGTTCCTCGCCGCGCCGCTGTTGGCCCAGGGCATGGAGCCGGCGCGGGCGCGCGCCTTCGCCACCGTCGTGCTCGGCGGTTACCGCGGCTTCATGCTCGACTACGCCGCGACCGGCGACGCCGAGCGCGTCGGCGCCGCCATCGATCTGTGGAGCGCCGCGCTCCACGCGCTCGAACCCGCACAGGAGAACGACGATGCTCACGCGCCGTAGCGCCGCCCTCACGTTCATCTTCGTCACCGTCCTGCTGGACATGATCGCGCTGGGGATCATCATCCCGGTCTTCCAGCCGCTCTTGTTGAGCTTCACCCACGGCGACTACACGAGCGCGTCGATCGCCAGCGGCGCCTTCTCGGTGCTGTTCGCGCTGGTGCAGTTCTTCGCATCGCCGATCTTGGGGACGCTCTCGGATCGCGTCGGCCGCCGCCCGGTGGTGCTGCTCTCGAATCTCGGCACCAGCCTGGACTACGTGATCCTCGCGGTCGCGCCGAACCTGGGCTGGCTGCTGGTCAGCCGCGTGCTGGCGGGCGGGACGACGGCCAGCATCGCCGTCGCAAGCGCCTACATCGCCGACGTCACGCCCGAGGACAAACGCGCCGGCGCATACGGCATGCTCTCGGCGGCGTTCGGTGCCGGCTTCGTGATCGGTCCCGCCATCGGCGGCCTGCTCGGCGCGCACGGTCTGCGGCTGCCCTTCTGGGTCGCCGCCGTGCTGAGCCTGATCAACTTCGTCTACGGCCTGCTGGTACTGCCCGAGTCGCTCGCCCCCGAACATCGCAGCGCGTTCTCGTGGGCGCGCGCCAACCCGCTCGGCTCGCTCAAGCTGCTGCGCCGCCACGCCGAGCTGGCCGGCCTCTCGCTGGCGAACCTGTTCGGCTTCGTCGCGCACGAAGCGCTGCCGCAGCTGTTCGTGCTCTACGCGCTCTATTCGTACGGCTGGACGCAGAGCACCATCGGGCTCTCGCTGGCGGTGGTCGGCGTGTTGACGATCGTGATCTCGGCGCTGGTCGTGCAGCGCGTGGTCAACCGGTTCGGCGAGCGCCGCGCGGTCGTGATCGGGCTGTTCCTCGGGGCGCTCGGCTACGCGCTCTTCGCCGGCAACCAGATCGTGTTCTGGGCCGGCATCGTGATCAGCATGTTCTGGACGGTCGGCACGTCGGCGTCGCAAGCGCTGATGACGCGCCGGGTGGAAAAGCACGAGCAGGGCGAGCTGCAAGGTGCGATCAACCTGCTGCGCAGCGCCGGGACGCTGGTCGGACCGCTGCTGTTCGCCGGCATCTTCTCGTACTCGGTCAGCGGCGCGCACGGGTGGAAAGCACCCGGCGCCGCCTGGTTCGCCGGCAGCGCCCTGCTGCTGATCTCGCTCGTCATCGCCTGGCGGGTGACGACCGCCGACGACGACGTGCGCGCGATCGTCGACACCGCCGCGGCGCTCGAGTCCTCACTCCCCGCCGAGACGCCGCTGGTGGACTAGCGCGGCGTCATTTCTCTTGCAGGAAGTTCTTGAGCTTCTCGAGCGCTTTTTGCTGCAGGCGGGAGACGTGCATCTGCGAGACGTTGAGGCGCTTGGCGATCTCGGTCTGCGAGACGCTCTCGTAGAACCGCAGGTATAGGATCACGCGTTCGCGGCCGGTCAGGACCTGGAAGGCGCGTTCGAGGTTGGCGCGGTCTTCGAGCAGCTCGAGCCCGGCGTCGTTCTGACCGACGTAGTCCGCCAGCGTCTGCGACTTCTTGTCGCCCTCGCCGTTGAGCTCGGTGTCGAGCGAGAGCAGGTTGTAGGCTTGCCCGAGCTCCTGCGCTTCGAGGATGTCTTCCTCGGAGGCACCCAGGTGCGAGGCCAGCTCGGCGACGGTCGGCGAGTGGCCGAGCTTCACCGTCAGCTTCTCGATCGCGCGGTTGACGCTCAGGTTGAGCTCTTGCAGCCGGCGCGGCACCTTGACCGCCCAGCCCTTGTCGCGGAAATAGCGCTTGATCTCGCCGACGATGGTGGGCGTCGCGTAGGTGGTGAACTCGACGCCGCGCTCGAGGTCGAACCGATCGATCGCTTTGAGCAAGCCGACGGTGCCGACTTGAATCAGGTCGTCGAGCGCCTCGCCGCGATTGGCGAATTTGACCGCCAGGTAGCGGACCAAGTTGAGGTGCGCGACGACGAGCTCGTTGCGCAGCCGGTCGAACTCGTCCACGCCGGTCGAGTCGGGGCCGCTGTCGAGGCTACGGTCGGCGCGGAGCTCGGCGAACCGCGCGAACGCTTTGCGTGCCCGGTTGCGGTCCCAGCGCTCCTCGTCGACGTGTGGGGCCGATGAAGACATCTGCTAGGCGAGAACGCGCTTCGTCATGATGAGTTCCGTTCCGCGCCCGTTGTCGGCCGTGTATTCCACGGAATCCATGAGCGCTCGGATCAGGAACACGCCCAGCTCTTCGGTCCGTCCTTCGGTCAAGCTTTGGGCGCGCGCTCCCTCGAGCTTGTGGCCGGTCGAGTGGTCGCGGACGACCACGCGCAGCTCGTCGTCGAGGGCGTCGCAGACGATCTCGATCACGCCGGCGTCGACGCCGCCCGCGCTCTGGATCGAGTTCGTGCAGGCCTCGGCGATGGCGAGCTTGATGTCCTCGATCTCGTCGACCGAGAACCGCAGCCGGCTGGCGACCGCGGCGACCGCGAGCCGCGCGACGGCGACCCACTCGGCGCGACCGGGAATCTTGACCTCGACGGTACCGTGCGAGGTGCGTTCGGCGGACTGTGCGATCGGGCTCACACCAGCGCCTTCATGGCGCTCTGCTCGTCGTCGAAGATCCCGAAGATCTTGACCAGCCCGGTGATGTCGAAGATCTTCTTGATCTGCGGGTTGGTGCAGACCAGATTGACCGAACCGCCGTGCTCGCGCACGCGCTTGAGGCCGCCGATGAGCACGCCCAAGCCGGTCGAGTCGATGTAACGCACCTTCTCGAGGTTGATGACCAGGTTGTAGTGCTCTTGGTCGATCAGCTCGGTGATCGCGTCCTTCACCTTCGGCGACGTGTACACATCGATCTCGCCGGTCAGGTCGACGACGTACGCGTCTCCCTCCGACTCCCGAACGTTGACTTTGATATCCACCTTGTCTCCTAGCTTTCGTTCTCGAGGGTGCTGCGTTGCCGCGCGGCGGCATCCTTGCCTTCGGCGATGGCGTCGTCCAGGCGCGCCCGCGCGTCGGCGACGATCTTGCGGCCGCGCGCCAACAGGTCGTTCGCGTCTTCCGCGACATCGCGCGCGCGCTCGCCCGCTTCGCGCGCTTTGGCGACCATCAGGTCGCGGGTGTCTTCGCCGGTCTGCGGCGCGAGGATCATCGCGAGCGTCGCGCCGGCCAGCGCGCCGATGGCCAAGCCGGTCACGAAACCGGCACCGCCGCGATCAGCCATGATACGCCGACTCCGTTTCCCCGTGAGCAGGCGGGGCCGGCGGACCGGAGCGCCCGCCCAGGACGAGGCGGCGAAGGCCGGCCGTGAGGCCCGCCAAGATCGCCCCGAGGTTGACCACGGCGGGGGCGACGGCGTCCGATGCGAGCTTGGCCGTGCTGCCCACCCCGTCCGCGACGATTTCGAGCGTCCCCACCACCGTGCCGAGCTTGGCGACGGCGGCGTCGGCGCTGTCGGCGATCCCGCCGACGTGGCCGAGCGTCTCGACCACGGGGGTAGAGAGCGCGCCGATCTGACGGTCGAGCTCATCGAGCGTGCCGCTCATCCGCCGGACGAGCCGCGCCAGGGCGAGGCATACCACCAGGATACCGATCCCGACCAACAGCACGCCGATGCCGACAAGGACGTCGCGAATCAACGCGCCGTCGAGCCCCGAAGTCAAAACCATTCCTCCGCGTGCTCATGCGAGCCACGGTTGGTCGTTTCCCACATTTGGCACCCGTTACACGGCAAGAGGGGTCCGAACCCCTACTAGGAGAGCTGGCAACCGGGCCAACACCGTCTCGATCTCCTCGGCGGTGGTCGTCCGACCGAGCGAAAACCGGATCACCCCCAGCCGGAAGCGCGGGTCGAGTCCCAGCGCCAGGGCGACGTGGCTGGGTTCGAGCGATCCGGCGGCGCAGGCGCTGCCGGCCGAAGCCGCGATCCCCTCGAGGTCCAGCCGGATCAAGAGCGCGTCGCCCGGCGCGTCGGCGAAGGCCGCGGAGAGGATCGAGGGCAGCCGCGGCGCGCCGGTGCCGTTGACCCGCACGTCCGGGATCGTGGCCAGCACCCCGGCTTCCAGCCGATCGCGCAGCGCGGCGACCCGCTCGGCGACGGCGGGCCGCTCGGCCTCGGCGAGCGCCAGCGCCGCGGCGAAACCGGCGATGCCGGCGACGTTCTCGGTCCCCGACCGCAAGCCGTGCTCTTGGCCGCCGCCCACGATCTGCGCCTCGACCGGCGTCCCGCCGCGCACATACAGGACGCCGACGCCCTTGGGGCCGTTGAACTTGTGGGCGGAGAGCGAGAGCAGGTCGACGCCCAGCGCGCCGGCGTCGAGCGGCAGCCATCCCGCGGCCTGCACGGCGTCGGTGTGGAAGCGCACGCCGCGCGCGCGCGCCAGCGCCGCCAACTCCGCGATCGGCTCGATCACGCCCAGCTCGTTGTTGGCGAGCATGATGCTGGCGACCGTCGTCCGGTCGGTCAGCGCCGCCGCGAAGGCCGCCGGATCGACCAGCCCGCGCGCGTCGACGGGCAGCCGCGTGACCGTCCAGCCGTCGCGCTCGAGCACGTCGACGGCGTGCAGCACCGCGTGGTGCTCGATCGCCGAGGTGACCACGTGCCGGCCGCGCTCGCGCAGGGCACGCGCGGTGCCGACGATCGCGAGCACGTCGGCCTCGGAGCCGCCGCCGGTGAACACGATCTCGCGCGGCGCCGCGCCGAGGATGCGCGCGACGGTCGCGCGCGCCTCGTCGACGACCGCGCGCGCGGCGCGTCCTTCGGCGTGCAGCGAGCTCGGGTTGTAGCCGCCGCCCAACAGCGGCGTCATCGTCGCAACGACCTCCGGCCGGACCGTCGTCGTCGCCGCGTTGTCGAGATAGATGCGCGTCACGCTACTCTTCCTCGTCGTCCTCGCCGAACGGGTCGTCCTCGGCCGCCGCGTGCGCGCTGCCCCGGCGCGCGTCGATCCAGGCACGCAGCCGCGCTTCGGCGCCTTGGCTGCCCGGATCGAAGTAGTGCCGGCCTTCGAGCGCCTCGGGCAGGTTCGACTGCAGCGCGATCGCCGGCGGCAGATCGCCTTCGGCCTGCATCGCGGCGTAGTCGTCGTGCGCGTAGCGATAGCCTTCGCCGTAACCGAGCTGCTTCATCAAACGGGTCGGCGCGTTGCGCAGGTGCAGCGGAACCGGATCGTTGCGCGAAGACTGCACGTCGGCCTCGGCGGCGCCGAAGGCGCGCCCGACCGTGTTCGACTTGGGCGCGGTCGCCAGGTACAGCGTCGCCTGCGCCAGCGGAAACTTCGCCTCGGGCAAGCCGATGAAGTGCGCGGCCTGCTGCGCGGCCACGGCCACCGCCAGCGCCTGCGGGTCGGCCAAGCCGATGTCCTCGCTGGCCAGGATGACCAGCCGGCGCGCGATGAACCCGATGTCCTCGCCGGAGTCGATCATGCGCATCAGCCAGTAGACGGCCGCGTCGGGATCGCTGCCCCGCACGGTCTTGATGAAGGCGCTGATCGTGTCGTAGTGCGCATCGCCGCCCTTGTCGTAGCTGAGCGCGCGGCGCTGCAGCGCGTCGGCGACGGTCTGCTCGTCGATCTCGCGCACGTCCTCGGCGTTGCGCGGCGGGGCCGACGCCGCGAACTCGAGCGTGTTGAGGGCGATGCGCGCGTCGCCGTTGGCCAGGTTGACCAGCGCGTCGAGCGCGGCCGGCGTGATCGCGACGTGCTGCTTGCCCAAGCCGCGCTCTTCGTCGTGCAGCGCGCGCTCGATCAGGGCGCGGATGTCGTCGTCGCCCAGCGCGCGCAGCACGAACACCCGCGAGCGCGAGAGCAGCGCCGAGTTGACCTCGAACGAGGGGTTCTCAGTGGTGGCGCCGATCAGCGTGACGGTGCCGTCCTCGACGTACGGCAGCACCGCGTCTTGCTGCGCCTTGTTGAAGCGGTGGATCTCGTCGATGAACAGCACGGTGCGCTTGCCGGCCGCGCGCAGCTTCTGCGCGTCGGCGACGACGCGCCGCAAGTCGGCGACGCCGGCGCTGACGGCCGAGAGCGCGGCGAAGTGCGCGCCGGTGGTGTGCGCGATGATCTGCGCGAGGGTCGTCTTGCCGGTCCCCGGCGGCCCCCACAGGATCATCGAGGGAATCTGGTCGCTCTCGATCGCGCGGCGCAGCGCGCGCCCCGACCCAACGACCTGTTCCTGGCCGACGAACTCGTCGAGCGTGCGCGGCCGCATCCGCGCCGCGAGCGGCTGACGAACCGTCCTCCCGCCGGATTCGCCGGCGTCGAACAGTCCCAGCATCACGCTCAGAAGGGGAAGTGCTTCTTTTTCTTCTTGGGCGCCGGTGTGGCGGCCGAAGGCGCGTGCGTCGGTACCGGCTGCCGGATGATCAGCGGTGCGCCGGTGACGTCGACGTCCTTGGTGTTGAGGTTGTAGTTGACGTCCTTGGCCGAGAGCGACGAGTCGCCGTCGTGCAGGACGACCGCGCCTTCGAGGTGCAGCAGCCCGGTGCCGCGATCGAGGATCCCCTTGTCGGCGACGCCGTTGCGCGAGCCTTGCTTGAAGTGCACGTGGCCGATCGCGGTGTAGAGCTTCGCCTTCGAGTCGATCTGCAGCTCGTCGCAGGTCAGCGTGGCCGGACCGTTGCCGTGATAAGCGTGCTCCGAGCCCGCCTCGGGTGCGTCGCCGCTGTCGTGCACGACCACGTTGCCGGTCAGGATCGCGGTGCCTTGCTTCGAGTTCCCCTTCGCCTTGTCGCTGGTCGCGTCGGTGCCGGGCCGGAAGAACTTCACCCGATGCGGCATGGTGAACTCGCCGGTGTTGAAGTTCCAGTGCGTCTCGTCGGTCTCGATCTTGTAGTCGCTGGTCGTCAGTCCCGACGCGCCGGCGTCGCCGAGTCCCGCCGACGTGCTCTGCGCCGCGGGTGAAGGATTGGGCGAAGGCGCCGGCTTCGTCGAGGGCGCGGGCGAGGCCGCGAGCACGAGCAGCCCGCCGACCAGTGCGAGGGTCGACAGGCAGGCTGAGCGTCGGAGCGAGGTGCCCGGGGGCATCATTCCACTAGTACCGGCGATGCGCGAAAAACGTTCCGTCAGCCGTGCGAGTTGCCGCTGAAACCGACCCGCTGGCCGGTCCCGATCGCGACGCACGACATCGGATCCTCGGCCACGATGACGGGAATGCCGGTGACCTCACCGAGCAGCGTGTCGAGGCCGCGCAGCAGCGCTCCGCCGCCGGTCAGGATGACGCCGCGGTCGATGATGTCGGCGGCCAGCTCCGGCGGCGTCTTCTCGAGTACGGCCTTGACCGCTTCGACGATCGCCTGCACCGGCTCGGAGAGCGCTTCGCGCACTTCTTCCGAGGTGATCTTCACCGTCTTGGGCAGTCCGTTGATGAGATCGCGCCCGCGAATCTCCATCGCCAGCTCTTGATCGAGCCGATAGGCGGAGCCGATCTTGATCTTGATCTCCTCGGCGGTGCGCTCGCCGATCATCAGGTTGTAGACGCGGCGGATGTGGCGGATGATCGCCTCGTCGAGCTTGTTGCCCGCGACGCGGATCGACTGCGAGACGACGATGCCGCCCAGCGAGATCACCGCGACGTCGGTCGTGCCGCCGCCGATGTCGACGACCATGTTGCCCGAGGGTCCGTCGATCGGCAGACCCGCGCCGATCGCGGCCGCCATCGGCTCTTCGATGATGTCGACCGACTTGGCGCCGGCCAGCTTGGCGGCGTCGCGCACCGCGCGCTCTTCGACCGAGGTGATCTCGGCGGGCACGCAGATGACGACCGAGGGCTTGGGACGGAACAGCATGGAGAGAAAGGAGCGCTGCCGCGTGACCTTCTTGATGAAGTAGCCGAGCATGGCTTCGGTGACTTCGAAGTCGGCGATGACGCCGTCGCGCAGCGGACGGATGGCCTGGATGTTGCTCGGTGTCTTGCCGAGCATCTGCCGCGCCTCCTCACCGACTGCGAGCGTCTTGTTGGTGCGCACGTCTTTGGCGACGACGGACGGCTCCCGTAAGACGATGCCTTTCCCCTTGACGTAGACGAGGACGTTGGCGGTACCCAGATCGATCCCGATGTCGATGACACGAACTCCCGGACTGCACCGGCCGCACACACGCGGTCCGGCGTCGTTTGATTACAATGAAGCGGCCTCCGGGCTTTCGGCCCCGGCCTGGGGATTCCTCAGCGGCGACGCCTAGAGGAAGCGAGCGGCTGGCGAATTCGGCGTCAGACGCTGGGGTATTCGGCGGTCTCGAAGACGCCGGCGGGCTCGGCGAAGGGGATGATGCCGCTGGCGCGCTGGACCTGGCCGCCCAACGACGAGAGCATCTCCTCGAGCCGCTCGTAGCCGCGGTCGATGTACTCCAGACCGATGATCTCGGTCTCGCCCAAGCCGGCTAGGCCCGCCAGCACCAGCGCGGCGCCGGCGCGGATGTCGGGCGCTTCGACCGGCGCGCCGGAGAGCTGGTTCACGCCTTTGACCAGCGCGGTGTTGTTGTCCATCGCGACGCGCACGTCGGCGCCCATGCGCACCAGCTCGTTGACGTACGAGAAGCGCGCGTTGAAGATCGACTCCTCGACGACGCTCACGCCGGGCGTCGTGCACAGGAAGGTCAGCATCTGCGGCTGCAGGTCGGTCGGGAAGCCAGGATGCGGCGCGGTGACGACGTCGGTCCCGCCTTTGATCTTGGTTCCCTGCGCGCGCACCCAGTCGTCGCCCGAGGTGACGGTCACGCCGCACTCGCCCAGCGCGAACTGCAGCGCGGCCAGATCGTCGGGCTTGGTCTGACGCACGGTGACGTCGCCGCGGGTGATCGCGCCGGCCAACAGCAGCGTGCCGGTCGTGATGCGGTCGGGGATGATCTCGTACTCGACGCCGTGCAGCTCGCGCACGCCGGTGATGCGCAGCGTGTCGCCGCCGGCGCCGTGGATCTTGGCGCCCATCGCGATCAGGAAGTTGGCCAGGTCGACGACCTCGGGCTCCATCGCCGCGTTGCGCACGATCGTGTCGCCGTCGGCCGTGACCGCCGCCAGCATCGCGTTCTTGGTCGCGCCGACGGACGGCATGCGGAACTCGATCTCGCCGCCGCGCAGCCGTCCGCCGCGCGCGCTGGCGATCAGGTAGCCGTGGGCGACCGAGACCTCGGCGTCGAGCGCGCGGAAGGCCTGCTCGTGCAAGTCGGTCGCGCGCGTCCCCAAGACGCAGCCGCCGGGCAGCGGTACCTCGGCGCGGCCGAAGCGCCCCAGCAGCGGCCCGCACAAGTCGAACGAGGCGGCCAGCTTGCGGACCAGCGTGTAGGGGGCGCGGAACTTGTTGACGTTCGAGGCGTCGATCGTCAGCGTGTTGCGCTGCTCCATCGAGAGCCGCGCACCCAGCGCCTCGAGCAGCGACCACATCACCGAGACGTCGGTGATGCGCGGCACGCGGTGCAGGGTGACCTTCCCGCGCGCCAACAGCGCCGCGGCCATGATCGGCAGCGCCGCGTTCTTGGCGCCTTGCACCTCGACGCTGCCTTCGAGCCGGGCGCCGCCGACGACGCGCAGGGTGGTATCGAGACGATCGAGCACGTTCATGCGACACTCCATCCGACGAGGGGAACCAAGGCGAGGGTTTCGCCCTCGTGGAGTCCGCCGGTGAACGTGGCCTGTAAACCGCCGTCGATCCCGACGCCGATCTGGACGGTGAAGGCCCGCGTCCCGCCGACTTCGCGCAGCCGCGCGCGCGCACTCTCCGCCTTACCCGCGTAGCAGCCGCCGTCGACGTCCGCGAACCGGATGCTGCCGTCGGCGTAGAAGCCGAAGACGAACGCGTCGGCGCCGGTCCCGCGGGCCAGCTGCGCGGTCGGGTCGGCCGCCTCGGCGATGAAGCCCGGCACCCGGTCGGGCGCGGCGGTGGACGCGGCCGGCACGGATTCCTCGGCGACCGGTTCCGGCGTCCCCGGGCGTTCCGGCGGCGGTCCGAACAAGGGCACGTTCGGCGGAGGCGGGGGCGCCGGCACGGGGCTCGGCGCCGGCGGCGGCGGTTCGGGGCCGGCGCTCGCCTCGGGCGGCGGCGACGGGGGCGTCTCGTCGGCAACGTGCGGCGCGCGCGCACGCGCGGGCACGCCCGAACGTCCGATGGCGTACACCACCAGCACCAGCACCGCCAACGGGAGGCACGCTGCGAGGATCCAGACCCACGGCGGTATGCGGCGCTTCATCCGCTGACCGGATTCGTCGTCGTCCCCGATGGTTCTTCGGGCTTCTCGGCGTAGACGGCCAAGCCTAGCGCCACCTTGCGAAGGGGGAAACGACGACCGTGCAACGCAGCATCATCGCACCCGCCGAGCGCGTCACCAACCTGCGATGGGGCATCGGGCTCCTGCTCGGTTTCGGCGTTCTGGTCAATTACATCGACCGCAGCGCGCTCAGCGTCGCGCAGCCGTCGTTGCAGACCGACCTCGGATTGACCAAGGCCGACTTCGGCTTGCTCAGCGGTGCATTCTTCTGGATCTACGCGCTGGCGCAGGTTCCGATCGGATATCTGCTCGACCGGTTCGGCGTCAAGAACCTCTCGCGGATCGGCGCGTTCTTGTGGAGCTGCGCGTCGGTGCTGACCGCGATCGCGCCCAACTTCGGTTCGATCTTCGCCGCGCGCTCGTTCCTGGGTATCGCCGAAGCGCCGACCTTCCCCGCCAACGCGAAGGCCGTCGGCTATTGGTTCCCGCGCAGCGAGCGGGGTCTGGCGACCTCGCTGTTCGACGCCGCGGCGAAGCTCTCGAGCGGCATCGGCGTCTTGTTCGCCGCGTACCTGCTGGTGCGGTTCGGCTGGCGCGGGATGTTCTGGTCGACCGCGATCCTCAGCTTCGTCTTCTTCCTGCTGTTCTACGTCTTCTACCGCAACCCGAGCGAAGACAAGCGGCTCACGCACGCCGAGGCGGAGTACATTCGCGAAGGCGGCGGCGAGCCGGAGAATCCGCCGACGACCGCCGCCGGCAAGCCGGCCAGTCTCGCATACTTGCTGGCGCAGCCGAAGGTGTGGGGGCTGACGATCGGCTTCACCGCGTACGACTATCTGTTCGGCTTCCTGCTGACGTGGCTGCCCGGCTATCTGACCTCGACGTTCAAGGTCAACATCATCAGCGCGGGCCTGGACGCGCTGCTGGTGTGGGGAACGGCGACGCTGACCGACCTGATCGTCGGCGGCTGGCTCGTCGACTATCTGATTCAGCGCGGCTACGATGCGAACCGCGTGCGCAAGACCGTGCTGATCGCCGGACTCATCATCGGCTTCGCCGTCATCGGCGCGGCCTACACGACCGACATCCGCGTCGCGCTGTTCTGGATCACCTTGGCGACCGCCGGCATCGCGTTCCACGCGCCGGTCGCGTGGTCGATGCCGGGCCTGATCGCGCCGCGCAACTCGACCGGCCAGGTCGGGGGCATCATGAACCTGTTCGGCAACCTGGGCAGCTTCGCGGCGCCGGTCGCGACCGGGTTCATCGTGCAGGCGACGGGCTCGTTCAGCATCGCGCTGGTGACCGCCGCCGTCATCCTGATCGTCGGCATCGCCTCGTACGTCTGGCTGCTGGGCCGCATCGAACCGATCCCCGAGCCCGCATAGTCGATGCGCGCCTCGCCGCCCGCGGTCGTCGGGATCGACCTGGGCACCTCCGCGGTGAAGGTTCTCGCCGTCACCGCGGAGGGCAAAGAGGTCGCGAGCGGCTCGGAGTTCTACGGGCTCGAAGCGCCGCAGCCCGACTTCGTCGAGCAGGACGCCGACACGGTCTATCGCGCGACGATGCGCGTGCTGGCGCGCGTGCTGGCCGACGTGCGCATGCGCGGCAACGAGGTCGCCGCCATCGGCTTCTCGAGCGCGATGCACGGCGTGCTGTGCGTCGACGAGGGCGGCGAGCCGATCTCGCGCGCGATCACCTGGCTCGACCGGCGCGCGCACGCGATCGCCGACGCGTGGCGCGCCGACGGTACGGCGGCCGCGCTCTACGCGCGCACCGGCGCGCCGATGCACCCGATGCTCCCCATCGCCAAGCTCCGTTGGCTGGCCGAGCACGATCCGCAGCTGGTCGCGCGCACGCGCCGCTTCGTCGGACTCAAGGAGCTGGTCGTCTTTCGCTGGACCGGCGAGTGGCTGGTCGACCACGGCATCGCCTCGGCGACCGGGATGTTCGACGCGCGTGCTCGCGGGTGGGATCCGCCGGCGCTGGCGCTCGCGCACGTCGACGCCGACCACCTCTCGACGCCCGCGCCGCCGTCGACGGCGCTGCGCGCGTTTCGGCCCACCGTCGCGCGCGAGCTGGGCTTGGGCGGTGACGCCGCCGTCGTGCTGGCGTCGGCCGACGGACCGCTGGCGAACATCGGCGTGGGCGCCTACGGGGCGGGCAACGTCGCGCTCACGCTCGGCACGTCGGGCGCCGTGCGCGTGCTGGCCGACCAGCCGCTGCTGGACGCGCAGGGGCGCACCTTCTGCTACTGCGCCGACGACACGCGCTACGTCGTCGGCGGTCCGACCAGCGCGGCGGGCGCATCGCTCGACTGGATCTTCGCGCTGCTGCTGGCCGAGGTCGCGAAGGACGAGCGGTTCGCGCACGCCGTCGAGCTGGCCGAACAGATCGCGCCGGGTGCCGGCGGCGTCACCGTGCTGCCGTTCTTCGGCGGCGAGCGCGCGCCGTATTGGAACAGCGAGCTGCGCGGCTCGTTCGAGGGGCTCGACCTCTCGCACGACCGCCGCGCGATCCTGCGCGCCGGATTCGAAGGCGTCGTCTACGGCGTCTACTCGGTCTATCAGGTGCTGCGCGAGCTGGTCGGCGCCGCGCAGCGGCTGCTGCTCAGCGGCGGGCTGACGAAAGCACCGCTGGTGCGTCACCTGCTGGCCGACGTGTTCGGCGTCGCGGCCGTGCAGCCGCATCAGCAAGAAGCCTCGGCGTTCGGCGCCGCGCTGCTGGCCGCGCAAGCGGTCGCGCTGATCGGCGACGCCGGCGCGACGGCGCGCGCGGTCGGCTACGACGAGCCGACCGCGCCGAACGCCGATCTGGCCGCGACGTACGCCGACGCGTTCGACCGCTACCATACCTTGGCAGCCACGCACCTGGAGCGGCTGGAACGTCAACACCGACCGTGAACACCAACGGCGCACGGGAGCGCGAAGCCTACGGCGTGATGGCGGTCCTCACGCTGATCTGGGCCTACAACTGGGTCGTCATCCGCATCGCCACCGCCGACGGCTCGCCGGTCTTCGTGGCCACCCTGCGCACGGCGATCGGCGCGACGTTCTTGCTGCTCATCCTGGCCGTGCGCCGGCAGGTGCGCCCGACGCCGTTCGTACCGACGCTGATCCTGGGCTTGTTGCAGACGGCCGCGTTCACGCTGCTGCAGACGGTCGCGGTCGCGCTCAGCGGCGCCGGCAAGGTCGCCGTGCTGGCGTACACGATGCCGTTTTGGGCGACGCTGATCGCCTGGCCCGTGCTGGGTGAGCAGATCGACCGTCTGCGCTGGTGCGCGCTGCTGCTGGCGGCGATCGGTCTGGGCTTCGTCGCCGCGCCGTTCAGCGCCGCCACGCTGCCCGGCGACGTGCTCGCGGTGCTGGCGGGACTGGCGTGGGGCGCGAGCGTCGTGTGGGCGCGGCGCATGCAGACCCGCCAGCGGATCGAGCTGCTGCCGCTGACGGCGTGGCAGACGGTGTGGGCGTTCGTTCCGATGCTCGTCATCGCGCTGTTCGTGCCGACGCACGTGCGCTGGACCGGCACGTTCTTGGGCGCGATGGCGTTCCTGGGGATCGCGCAAGGCGTGGCGTGGGCGATGTGGCTGTTCATCGTCGGCCGGTTGCCGGCCGGCGTCGCCGGTCTGGCCTCGCTCGCGACGCCGGTGCTCGGCGTGCTCTTCGCCGCGCTGCAGCTGCACGAGATCCCCTCGCGCGCCGAGATCTTCGGTTTGGCGCTGATCGTCGTCGCGCTGGCGCTCAACCTCCTGCCGGCGCTGGTGGGAACAGCGATGCGACGGCAGCCGTCGTGACGGCCGCGCGCACGGGCGTGAAGTCGCCGTTCGCGAGCGCGGTCGCGTCCGCGATCAGGTGCGCCATCGCGCTCTTGTAGAGCGCGCCGCCGACGCTGACGCGCCGCACGCCGGCCGCGCTCAGCTCGGCCAGCGACGGCGTCGACGCCCGTGGGCCGATCAGCACGTTGACGGGCTTGGGCGCGACCGCGCGCACCACCGCGACGATCGCGTCCATGTCGGGGAGTGCCGGCGCGTAGAGCACGTCGGCGCCGGCTTCGGCGAACGCGACCAGCCGGCGAATCGTGTCGTCGAGGTCGGGACGTCCGTTGAGATAGTTGTCGGTGCGCCCGGTCAGCACGATCCGGCCGCGCGCGGCGATCGCCGCGGCGCGCACGCGCGCGACCGCGTGGTCGAACTCGTGGATCGGGCGGCTCGGGTCGGCCGTCGTGTCCTCGATGCCGACGCCGCCCAATCCGGCCGCGATCGCGGCCTCGACCGTCGTCACGCAGTCGGCCGGGGCGGGTCCGTAACCGTCCTCGAGATCGCCGTTGACCGGCAGCCCGGAGACGCGCCCGAGCAGCACGCCGTTCTCGATCGCCTCGTCACGCGAGACCGCGTGGCGGCCGTCGGGGCGGCCGAGCGCCCAGGCAATGCCGAGCGACGTCGTGCCGAGCGCGAGAAAGCCCGCGCGCTGCAGCAGCAGCGCCGAGGCGCCGTCCCACGCGTTGGGCATGACGAAGGCGTCCCGGCCCTCGTGCAGCGACCGGAAGCGCTCGTACGCGGTCGTCGTCACCATCTCTCGACCCTCCACCCCACGCAACCCTGGCGAACCGCGAAGGGCTCCACGATTCGCGTGACCCATCTCTCGCCCATGCGAATGCTCGTCGTCGGTGCCGGCGCGGTCGGCGGCTACTTTGGTACGCTCTTGGCGCAAGCCGGCCGGGACGTTACCTTTCTGGTTCGGCCCCGTCGGGCCGAGGCGTTGCGCGCGTCGGGTCTGCAGATCGTCAGCCCGCACGGAAACCGCACGCTCCAGCCGCGGCTGATCACCAGCGCCGAGCTGCACGAACCGTACGACGTCGTGCTGTTCGCGGTCAAAGCGTTCGCGCTCGAGGACGCCATCGCCGACTTCGCGCCCGCGGTCGGCCCGCGGACGATCATCGTCCCGTTCCTCAACGGCATGCGCCACATGGACCTGCTCGACGCGCGCTTCGGGAAGCAGTCCGTGTTCGGCGGCGTGTGCTACGTCGCGACGACGCTCGACGACCAGGGACGCATCGTGCAGGTCGACCCCAACCTCCAGCAGCTGATCTACGGCGAGCGCGACGGCAGCACGTCGGCGCGCGCGGCCGCGCTCGACGCGCAGCTGCAAGGTGCCGGCTTCGAGGCGCGGCTCTCGACCGACATCATGCAAGAGATGTGGGAGAAGTGGCTGATCCTCGCCTCGCTCGGCGCGATCACGTGCCTGTTGCGCGGAAACGTCGGGCAGATCGAGGCCACGCCCGGCGGCGCCGCGCTGGCGCTGCGCCTGCTGGCCGAGACGACGGCGATCAACGGCGCGGCCGGCTATCCGCCGCGTGACGCCTATCTCGCCCGCGCCAAGGCCGTGCTGACCGAGGCCGGTGCGCCGCGCGCGACCTCGATGTACCGCGACCTGTGCGACGGCCGGCCGGTCGAGGTCGAGCAGATCCTGGGCGACCTGCTCGCACGCGGCCGCGGGTTCGGCCTGGACACGCCGCTGCTCGACGCCGCCACCACGCAGTTGCGCATCTACCAGCGCGGACACCAGAGCGCCTGATGCCGTTCGTCCAGATCCACACCAGCCGCCCGGTCGGCGCGCAGACGCGCGACGCACTCGGGCGCGCGCTGGCCGCGGCGTACGGCGAGCACATGCGGACGACGCAGCGCATCGTCAACGTCGGCTTCGTCCACTACGCGCCCGGCGAGCTGGTGCGTTACGACGCCGACGACGGCGGCTCGCGCGAGATGACGATCGTCACCTGCGCGGTGCGCGGCGGCCGCACGCCGGCGATGCTCGAAGCGCTCGGCCGCGCGATCACCGACGCCTGCGCCCGCGAGCTCGGCATCGACGCGGCGCGCGTCGCCGTCTATCTCGACGAACATCCGGCCCACACGATCTATCGCGACGGCGGCGTCGCTCCGGCCTGGTCGGCCGCCGAACGCGACGCCGCCGAGAGGAGCTGACATGCCGCTGGCCCGCATCGATCTCACCGCCGGAAAGCCGCCGGAGTATCGCGCCGCGCTCGGCGAGGTCGTCTACGATTCGATCGTGAGCACGCTCAACGCGCCCGAGCACGATCGCTTCCAGATCATCACCGAGCACCCGCCGGGTGGGATCGTCGCCGACCCCTCGTACTTGGGGATCGCGCGCTCACCCGATGTCGTGTTCGTCTCGGTGACGCTCAACCAAGGCCGCACGCTCGAGCAGAAGAAGGCGTTCTACGCGGCCGTCGCCGACGGGTTCAACGCGCGCGTCGGCCTGCGGCGCGAGGACGTCGTCATCTCGCTGGTCGAGGTCCCCAAAGAGAACTGGTCGTTCGGGAACGGGATCGCGCAGTACGCGACCTGACCCGCGCGCCCCTCAGCCGACCGCGTTGGTCAGCGTGCCGATCCCTTCGATCGCGATGCGCACCACGTCGCCGGGCCGCAAGAACTTGGGCGGCTTGAAGCCGATGCCGACGCCGGCCGGCGTTCCGGTCGCGATCACGTCGCCCGGGTAGAGCGTGATCCCGGCCGAGATCGTCTCGATGAGGGTCGGCACGTCGAAGATCAGGTCGCGCGTGTTGGCGCGCTGACGCAGCTGGTCGTTGACCCAGCAGCGCACCTCGAGGCTCGCCACGTCGACCTCGTCGGCGGTGACGATCCAGGGCCCCATCGGACAGAACGTGTCGAACGACTTGCCCAGGAACCACTGCTTGTGGCGCCCTTGCCAGTCGCGGGCGGTCACGTCGTTGACGATCGTATAGCCGAAGACGTGGTGCAGCGCGTCGGCCTTGCCGATCCCGCGGCCGCCGCGCCCGATCACCACCGCCAGCTCGGCTTCGTAGTCGAGCGCGTCGCTCACGCCGGCGGGGTAGCGGATCGGGATGCCGTCGCCGATGACCGACTCCGGCACCTTGGTGAAGATGATCGGCGCGTCCGGGACCAGCTCGCCGCCCGTCCCGACGCTGCTGTCGAAGCCGCTGCCGCCGAACTCGCGCGCGTGGTCGTAATAGTTCTTGCCCACGCACATGATGTTGCGCGCGGGCCGTGGGATCGGCGCCAGGAGCGCGCCGCCGGCCAACTCGACCGGCGCGCCGTCGGCCGCGAGCAGCGTTTCGCGCACCGCGTCGTAGCGCGCGATCAGCGCCAGCATGTCCGCCGGTGCGCGTTCGCCGACGAGCGCGGCGAGCGGGACGATCCCGCTGCCGTCGGGTTCGATGCGCCCGACGGCCGGCGCGCCGTCGAGCAGAAAGGTCGCGAGCTTCACGCCTTGCGCAACGCCTCGCCCCAGCGGGGCTCCCACTCGTTGCCCTGCATGTCGTGCGTGACGCCGTCGACGTCGAAGAACCGGTTGGGGATCTGGAAGATCGCGATGAAGGTCGCGCCGCGCGGCGTCCAGGCGGCGTGCCGGCTCCCCGGCGGGCGCCAGACGAACTCGCCCGGGCCGACCGCCAAGCCGGCCTCGGGGCCGTCCTTGTCGACCAGCGAACCTTCCAGCACGTACGTCTGCTCGATCATCACGTGCTCGTGGTCGGGCAGCACGGCGCCGGGATCCATCTTGATCAGCACCGTGGCCATGCCGGTGGTGGGATCGAACAACAGCGTCTTCCCGTTGACGCCGGGGAAGCGCGTCGGCTCCCACGGCAAGTCGTCGGCGCGGACGGTGCGCGAATCGTACGGTCCCAGCCCGTCGTGAGCGGTCGCGCGCGGGGTGAGGGCGGTCATGGCGGAGCCTTCGGGCGAGGGGCACCGGGGCCCGCTCGCCAAGCGAGGCGCATGGCCCACGTCAGCGGCATCCACTTCTTGCAGATCCCCGGCCCGACGAACGTCCCCGAACGCGTGTTGCGCGCGATCGACCGGGCGACGATCGATCATCGCGGCCCCGGCTTCGCCGGCCTCACGCTCGAGATCCAAGAGCTGATCCGCCCGGTGTTCGGCACCACGAGCCCGGTCGTGATCTTTGCCGCCTCGGGTACCGGTGCGTGGGAAGCGGCGCTCGTCAACACGCTCTCGCCCGGCGATCGCGTGCTGATGGTCGAGACCGGTCAGTTCGCCGCGCTGTGGCAGAAGCTCGCGACACGACTCGGGCTCGAGGTCGAGGTGATCCCCGGCGATTGGCGTCACGGCGTCGATCCCGACGCGGTCGCGGAACGGCTGACCGCCGACCGTGCGCACGCGATCAAGGCCGTCGCGATCGTGCACAACGAGACGTCGACCGGCGTGACCAGCCGCGTCGGCGCGGTCCGCGCCGCGATCGATCGCACCGGTCATCCGGCGCTGTTCCTGGTCGACACCATCTCCTCACTGGCGTCGATCGACTACCGCCACGACGAGTGGAAGGTCGATGTCACCGTCGGCGGCTCGCAGAAGGGGCTGATGCTCCCGCCGGGACTCTCGTTCAACGCGGTGTCGGCGAAGGCGCTGGCCGCCAGCGCGACCGCGAAGCTGCCGCGCTCGTACTGGGCGTGGGACGAGATGCTGGCCGCCAACCAGACCGGCTATTTCCCGTACACGCCGGCGACCAACTTGCTCTACGGCTTGCGCGAAGCGCTGCACATGCTGCACGAGGAGACGCTGCCGGCGGTGTTCGCGCGTCACGCGCGGCACGCCGAGGCGACGCGCCGCGCGGTGCGCGGCTGGGGCCTGGAGATCCTGGCGGTCGATCCGCGCGAATACTCCAACACGCTGACGGCCGTCGTCGTGCCCGACGGCGTCGACGCCGACGCGATCCGCGCCACCATCCTCGAGCGTTTCGACATGTCGCTCGGCACCGGGCTCGGTAAGGTGAAGGGCAAGGTGTTCCGCATCGGGCACTTGGGCTCGTTCAACGATCTGATGCTGGCCGGCACGCTCTGCGGCGTGCAGATGGGGCTCGAGCTGACGGGCGTCGCGCACGGTGACGGCGTCACGCCGGCGCTGACCTACCTGGCGGCGCCGGCGGCAGAAAAGCAGCTCGCGGCGGTCTGAGCACGTGAGCGCGCAGGCGACCGCGCGCGAGCCGATCCTGACCCGACGCATCGAAGCACGGCTGCGCGCCGCGACCAGCGGCGAGGTCTGGTTCGACCGCACGACGCGCGGCATGTACGCGACCGACGCGTCGATCTATCAGATGATGCCGCTCGGCGTCGTCGCCCCGCGCCACGCCGACGAGCTCGACGCGATCCTGACGATCGCGCGCGAAGAAGGCGTGCCGGTCACCGCGCGCGGCGGCGGGACCTCGCAGTGCGGGCAGACCGTCAACCGCGGACTGATCGTCGACGTCAGCCGCCACCTGCGCGAGCTGATCGCGCTCGACGTCGCCAACCGGCGCGCGCGCGTCCAGCCGGGCATCGTGCTGGACGTGCTCAACCGGGCGCTCAAACCGCACGGCTTGTTCTTCCCGGTCGACCCTTCGACGGCCAGTCGCTGCACCATCGGCGGCATGACCGCCAACAACAGCTCGGGTGCGCGCTCGATTCGCTACGGCATCATGGCCGACAACGTGCTCGGCATCGACGCGCTGCTGGCCGACGGCACCCGCGCGTGGTTCGGCGAGGTCGGAACGAACGGCGACGTCGGGCCAGCGCGCTACGCCGAGCTGCTGGCGCGCGTGCGCGCCATCGCCGCGCGCGAGGCGACCGAGCTCGACGCCCGCATTCCCAAGGTGCTGCGCCACGTCGGCGGCTACGCGCTGCACAAGGTGCGCCCGGAGGCGGCCTTCAACGCGGCGACGCTGCTGGTCGGCTCGGAGGGGACGCTGGCGCTGTTCCGCGAGGTCGAGCTGGCGCTGCAGCCGCTGCCCGAGCACAAGGTGCTGGGCGTCTGCCACTTCCCGCGCTTCGCCGACGCGATGCGCGCGACGCAAGCGCTGGTCGCGCTCGATCCGGTCGCGGTCGAGCTGGTCGACCGCACGATGATCGAGCTGGCGCGCGGCATCCCCGCCTTCGCCGCGACGATGGCGAAGTACGTGCGCGGCGAGCCGGACGCGCTGCTGCTGGTCGAGTTCACCGCCGACGACCCCGAGCCGTTGCGTGACCGGCTGACGGCGCTGGCCGACGCGATGGCGGACCTCGGATTCGGGGGCGGCGTCGTCGGGCTGACCGATCCGGCGCAGCAAGCCGAGATGCTCGACGTGCGCTCGCAAGGCCTCAACATCATGACCTCGATGCGCGGCGACGCCAAGCCCGTCTCGATCATCGAAGACTGCGCCGTCCCGCTCGAGCACCTGGCCGAGTACACCAGCGCGCTGACCGACGTCTTCACCAAGTACGGCACCACCGGCACCTGGTACGCGCACGCGTCGGTCGGCTGTCTGCACGTGCGGCCGGTGCTCGACATGAAGTCGGACGCCGACGTCGGCAAGCTGCGCGCGATCGCCGAGGAGGCGTTCGCGCTGGTGCGGCACTACGGCGGCGCGCACTCCGGCGAGCACGGCGACGGCATCGTGCGCTCGGAGTTCCACGCCGAGATGTTCGGGCCGCGCATCGTCGCCGCGTTCGGCGAGGTCAAGGCGGCCTTCGATCCGGCCAACCTGCTCAACCCCGGCAAGATCGTCGACGCACCCAAGATGGACGACCGCGCCAACTTCCGCTATGGTCCCGGCTACGCGCCGCTCCCGCTGGCGACAGCGCTGGACTGGTCGGCGTGGGGCGGTTTCACTGGCGCCGTCGAGATGTGCAACAACAACGGCGCCTGCCGCAAGGACGCCGGCGGCGCGATGTGTCCATCGTACCGGGTGACCGAGGACGAGCACGACGTCACCCGCGGGCGCGCCAACGCGCTGCGGCTGGCGTTGACCGGTCAGCTCGGCGCCGACGCCCTGACCTCCGCGGGCCTCTACGACGCCCTCGACCTGTGCGTCTCGTGCAAGGCCTGTCGCCGCGAGTGCCCGACCGGCGTCGACATGGCGCGCATGAAGATCGAGTTCCTGGCCCACTACCGCAAGGCCCACGGCATCCCGCTGCGCAGCCGCCTCGTTGCGGCGCTGCCGTGGATCGCGCACTACGCCGGGCCGCTGCGAGCGCTGGCCAACCTGCGCGATCGTATCCCGGGTCTCGCGCGGGTGCTGGAGCCCCTGAGCGGGATGAGCGCGCAGCGCGAGCTGCCGCGCTGGAGTGCGCGTCCGTTCCGCGAGCGCGAAGCGGCAGCGACCACTTCGGCGCCGCAGGGCGAGATCGTGCTGTTCGTCGACACGTTCAATCGCTGGTTCCAGCCCGCGGTGCTGCGCGACGCGCTGCGGGTGCTGGTCGCAGCCGGCTACGCACCGCGCTTTGCATCGGCGGACGGCGCGCAGCCGCTGTGCTGCGGACGTACGTACCTGGGCGCGGGGATGACCGACGCCGCGCGGAAGCAAGCGACGCGCACGATCGCCGCGCTGCTGCCGTTCGCGCGCCGCGGCGTACCCATCGTCGGTCTTGAACCCTCGTGCCTGCTCACGCTGCGCGACGAATTTCTCGCGCTCGTCCCCACCGACGACGCGCGCCTGGTCGCCGACCACGCGCTGCTGTTCGAAGAGTTCGTCGCGCGCGAACTGGACGCCGGCCGGTGGAACCCGCCGCTGCGTTCACTCGACGCGCGGGCCGTCGTCCACGGCCACTGCCACCAAAAGGCGTTCGGCGCGATGCCGGCCGTCCTGCGCGCGGTGCGCGCGATCCCCGGCCTCGCGGCCAGCGCGATCGAGTCGTCGTGCTGCGGGATGGCCGGGACGTTCGGCTACGAGCGCGAGCACGTCGGCATCTCGTTGCGGATGGCCGAGCGCGACCTGCTGCCGGCGGTGCGCGCCGCCGGCGAAGACACGTACGTCGTCGCCGACGGTTTCAGCTGCAAGCACCAGATCGAGCACGGCGCCGGGCGCGAACCGCTGCACGTGGCGCAGCTGTTCGCGCTCGCGCTCGACCGTGCGGAGACTACGGCAGGCCGAGCTCCGACTTGATGTACTGCCAACCGCTGAAGAGTTTGAGCGGGGCGCCCGAGTCCTGGATGGTCGCGACGTGGATGCCGATCAACGTGACCTTGTTGTTCGGCTTGTCGTTGTAATAGAACACCGGGCCGCCGCTGTCGCCGGCTTGCGACTGATAGTTCGCCCCGTACTGGTTCTTGAGCGTGCCGTAGTCGCTCTGCCAGGTGATCCCGGTTTTGGTGATCTTGCCGGTCGAAAGCGGCACCGTGATGGCGCCCTGCATGCAGATGTCGGTGTTGACGGCGGGCGGCGCGGTCTTCGCCGTCACCGTGAAGTAGGCGTCCTTGGCGCGCCAGATCCGGTCCTTGGTCGCCGTGACGAACGGATCGATGATCGTCAACGCCGAGTCCGAGCTGCGATTGTTGTACGGCGGGTTCTTCTGCACCGAGCCGATCTTGTTACCGCCGCCCATGTCGGGCTGACCGACGTTCGAACCGGTCGTGCCGACCCCAACGACGTGTGACGACACGACCGCGTAGACGCTGCTGGCCTCGACGATGACCGTCAGCGTACCGTAGCCGGTCCCTTGGCCCAACATTTGCACGCCGCCCCACAGCGGGCGCACTTTGCTGTTCTTGCTCGGTGCATCCAGGGGCATCGCCTGGGTGCTGGAGTCGAACGAGGCCGTCACGCGCTCGACGTGCAGCGGGACGTCGCCCGCCAGCCGCCGCAACGCGTCCTCGCGTGCTCGAACCAAGTCGTCCGGCGCGCTCTTGTCGATGCCGATGTAGAGCCGCCCGTCGTCGTCCACGTACGTGACGCGCACCGGCAGGTCGTCCAGCTCGCGAACGACGCTCGCGTCGAGGCCCGCGGCCAGCGGTGCGGCGCGATCGGTCCGACCGCGATGCACCATGAAATCCGACACGCGCTCGTGCGCGCGCGCCAACTCGTCTGTTGCCATGATTCACACCCTTTGCACACCCGTTCGCTCGCCGCTCGGCGAGGGGAACCGCTCACGAAGAGCAAGGTTCCTCGCCGAGTATAATCGCCTCTTCGCACGGGCGCAAGAGGCGATTATACGCCGCGCGCGATCAGTCGTCGCGCAAGACGAAGAACTCTTCGCGCACGACCGCGACGGGCGGGGCGTCCTCGATCGTCCGGTCGGCCGCATCACCCGCGGGGTGGCGTTCGGCGGCTACCATGCGCGAGGCGGCCAGCGGGTCGTCGCCGGATGCGTCGTCCTCGATCAGCGCCGAACGGACGGTGCCCCCGTGCGCCGTGACCTCGCGCTCGATCTCGACCGGATCCATCCCCTCGGCCACCAGCACCGCGTCGCCCTCGACGATCGTGCCGTCGACGAGCAGCGCGTCTTCCTCCTCGACACCGTGCTCGCGCAACACATCGTACAATGTACGGTCGCTGTCGCGATGAAACCACCGCATGATCGGGTTCCGCTCAGCGGCGCGCTGACTCGTCTGTGCACCGTGCGTCACGCCGATCCAGGTGTGCATGCCGTCGCGGTGCAAAGCGTGCGCCGTCTTGTTGGCCGCTTCGCGTGACGGGAAGCTGGCCACGATCGTGATCTTGTCGTCGAATTCGTCCATGCGAAACCTCCGCCGTGCACGTACCCGGCGTCGCCTCCGCCCTATCGACGATCTGCGTCACGTTAGGGGACGAGCAGCACCTTGCCGGTGCTCGCGCGCGATTCGACATGGCGCTGCGCTTCGGCCGCGTCTTTGAGCGCGTATCGCGCGCCGACGACGACGTTCACCGCGCCGCTCGCGACCAGGTCGAGCGCGGCTTGCATGCCGGGGCGCAGGTCCGCCGGCCGGGCCGCGCGATAGCCGCCGGTCGAATAGCCCAGAACCGCGCGATTCGACATGTGCAGATCGTTGCTCGCGACGTGCCCGGGCTCGCCGGACGCCATCCCGAACACCGCGTAACGGCCGAACGGGGCGAGCACCGGGAAGAGCGCGGCGAACATCGGGCCGGCGACGGAATCGAGCACGACGTCGACGCCGCGATCGCCGACCGCGGCCTTCACGCGCGCCGGGACGTCGGCGATGTGGTGATCGATGGTGACGTCGGCACCGGCTTCGCGCGCGACGGCCAGCTTCTCCGAGCCGCCGGCGACGCCGACGATCGTCGCCGCGCCGAGCGCGCGCGCCATCTGGATCGCGATCGTGCCGACACCGCCGGCGGCCGCGCTGATGGCGACCGTCTCGCCGCGCTGCATGCGCGTCGTCATCGTCAGCAGGTTGTACGCGGTGACCAGCATCGTCGAAGCCGACGCCGCCTCGTCGGAGACCGCGTCGGGCAACGGATACGTCAGCACCGTCTTGGCGCGCGCGATCTCGGTGTAGCCGCCGTCTTCGGGGAACGCCGCGACGCGCTGGCCGACGCGAAAATCGGTCACCCCCGCGCCCAGCGCGAGGATCGTACCGACGCAGTCCAGGCCCGGCGTGAACGGCGGCGGGCTGCCGCGATAGCCGCCCTTACGCCGCTGGATGTCGGCGAAGTTGATGCCGCTCAGGGTGACCCGGATCGTCACCTCGCCCGGGCCGGGCGTGGGATCGGGTTGCTCTTTCCAGAGCAGGACCTCGGGGCCACCGGTTTGCTCGACGACGATCGCGTGCATGCGGCGCGCCTTCGCGCCGACGGTCGAACACCCCGCCCGCGCGGGGTGCGAACGCTACTCCGCGCGCGTGATGGAGAGAACGCCGTAGCGGCGCTCGAAGCGCTTGCGGTCCTCGGCGAACATCGCGCGAACGCGATCCGATTCGACCTCAGCCGCGCGCTGCGCCGCCTCGTCGTTCTTCGCCTTCAGGGCCGCTTGGGCTGCCTTCACCGCGGCGACGGTCGGTTTCGTACGCATAGAGCGTGGTTGCGCGTCGGCCCGAAACGACCTGCGCGCCGGATCGGCCGCAGGCCGAACGTGACGGCTTCGCCGCAGCGAAGCGACTATACGCCGGCGACGTGCAGGCGAGCGTGGGCGAAGTCGATCTTCGCCTGCGCGCGGCGCCAAGCAGCCTGATCGCCGCCGGCCGCACGCTGCTCGTCTTGCGCCGCCTGGAGGTCGGCGCGCGCCTGGCCGATGTCGATCTCGTCGCGTGCGAGCGCCGCGTCGGCCAGGATCGTGATCTTGCCGGGCAGCGCTTGGAGAAAGCCCTCGCCGCACGCCAGCTCGAGCCGGTGCGTCGCGCCCTCGCCTTCGCGGACGTTGGCGCGCAGCACTCCCGGCCGCAGCGCCGTCAAGAACGGCGCGTGCGATGGGAGAATACCGACTTCGCCTTCGGTGCCGACGGCGATGACCAGCTCCGCCTGTCCATCGTACTTGACCGACAGCGGCGTGATGAGCTGAAACGGGATCGCGCTCATTTTAACGGCGCTCCGCCCCGGGCTCCGCGCCCCCCACGCGTAGCGTGGGGCCCCCGGGACCGACCTCGCAACAACATGGTGCTCAGGGCGCGATGGTTCTGCGCTCGGTCCATCACCATACTGCTGCTAGCCCTTGCCGAGCTTTTCGGCGGCGGCTTTGACTTCGTCGATGCCGCCGACGTAGAAGAACGCCTGCTCGGGGAGATCGTCGACCTTCCCGTCGAGGACTTCCTTGAACGAGGCGATCGTCTCTTCGATCTTGACGTACTTGCCGCTGCGGCCCGTGAACTGCTCGGCGACGAAGAACGGCTGCGAGAACAGCCGCTGCATGCGGCGCGCGCGGCCGACGATGACCTTGTCGTCGTCGGAGAGCTCTTCGACGCCGAGGATCGCGATGATGTCCTGCAGGTCGCGGTAGCGCTGCAGCGTCTCCTGGACGCCGCGCGCGACCTTGTAGTGCTCCTCGCCGACGATCGCGGGATCGAGGATGCGCGAGGACGAGGCCAGCGGGTCGACGGCCGGATAGATGCCCAGCTCGGAGATCGGCCGCGAGAGCGCCGTCGTCGCGTCGAGATGCGCGAAGGTCGTCGCGACGGCCGGGTCGGTGTAGTCGTCGGCGGGGACGTAGACGGCTTGCACCGAGGTGATCGAGCCCTTGTGCGTCGAGGTGATGCGCTCTTCGATCTGACCCATCTCCGTCGCCAGCGAGGGCTGATAGCCGACGGCCGAGGGCATGCGGCCCAGCAGCGCGGACACTTCCGAGCCGGCCTGCATGAAGCGGAAGATGTTGTCGACGAACAGCAGCACGTCGGCGCCGAGCTCGTCGCGGAAGTACTCGGCCATCGTCACGCCGGTCTGCGCGATGCGGAAGCGCACGCCCGGCGGCTCGTCCATCTGGCCGAAGACGAGCGTCGTCTGCGCGAGCACGCCCGACTCTTTCATCTCGACCCACAGGTCGTTGCCTTCGCGCGTGCGCTCGCCGACGCCGGTGAACACCGAGAAGCCCTTGTGGACCTGCGCGATGTTGCGGATCAGCTCTTGGATGAGCACGGTCTTGCCGACGCCGGCGCCGCCGAAGAGACCGACCTTGCCGCCGCGCGTGTAGGGCGCCATCAGGTCGATGACCTTGATGCCGGTCTCGAAGATCTTCGGGGTCGGGTCCTGCGCGGCGAAGTTCGGCGCGTCGCGGTGGATCGGCCACATCGCGGCGGCCTTCACCGGTTCGGACGAGTCGATCGCCTGGCCGAGCACGTTGAAGATGCGGCCCAGCGTGCCTTCGCCGACCGGGACGGTGATCGACTCGCCGGTGTTCTTCACCACCGCGCCGCGCACCAGACCGTCGGTCGAGCCCATCCCCAGGCACCGCACCTGGTTGTTGCCGAGCTCGCCCTGGACTTCGAGCACCAGGTCGCGCTCGGCCATCGCGGTGCCGGCCAGCTCGACGCCGGCCTGCGCGCCGGTCGAACCGTTGCTGCCGCCGGCGTGCGAAGCGCCGCCGATGTGCACGATCAGCGCGTCGTTGATCCTCGGCAGCGACTCAGCGGGGAACTCGACGTCGACGACGTTGCCGAGGACCTGGACGACCTTGCCGGTCGCGAGGGTCGTGGGGGTAGCGGTGGCGGTCACGATACGTGCTTCCTTCTTCTGTTCTCTGGCTAGCCCGCGAGGGCTTCGGCGCCGCCGACGATCTCCAGGATCTCCTTGGTGATCGCGGCTTGGCGGGCTTTGTTCATCTCGACCGTGTTCTGGTCGATCAGCTTCTTGGCGTTGTCGGTGGCGTTGTTCATCGCGACGAGCTGCGCGGCGTAGAACGACGCGTTCGTCTCGAGCATCGCCGAGTACAGGGTGAACTCGAGGTACTTGGGCAACAGCCGCCCGAGCACGAACTCGGGCGAGGGTTCGAACTCGACCGCGCCGCTGGTCTTCTCGGCCTTGGCGCTCTCGCCGGCGACGATCGGCAGCAGCGCGCGCGTCTCGGGCCGCTGCGTCATCGTGTTGACGAGCTTGGGCGAGATCAGGGTCACCGACGAGATCGTGCCGGCGACGAAGTCGTCGGTGACATGCTGCGCCAGCTCGCGCGCGTTGGCGAACATGTCGCCCTGCTGCAAGGCCCAGAAGGCCTTGGTCTCGCTGCGGCTGCGGCGCAGCGCGTTGCGCGCCTTGATCCCGACCGCGTACCAGACCAGACCGGCGTTCTCGCGCCCGTGGATCTCACCGGCGCGAATGAGGTTGGCGTTGAACGAACCGGCCAGGCCCTTGTCGGCCGTCATCAGGATGACGGCGCCCGGCGCGCCCTGGCGGCCCGGCTTCATGAACGGATGGTCGACCGCACCGACGTTCGCGATCAGGTCGCGCAGCATCGCCCCGATCGCGTCCGCGTACGGACGCGACTGCTTCTGCAACGCCTCGGCGCGACGAATCTTCGCCGCGGCGACTTGCTTCATCGCCTTGGTGATTTGCTGCGTGTTCTTGAGCGACCGAATCCGGTCGCGCAGATCGCGAACGCTCGGCAACTAGAACCCCTTGTTGAACTCTTCGATCGCGCCGACGAGCTGCTTCTGGACGTCGTCCGAGAGCGCGCTCGTCGTGCGAATCGTGTCGGTGATGGCGGCGTGCTTCTCGTGAACGAAGCCGAGGAAGCGGTGGACCCAGTCCTGCAGCCGGCCGGTGTCGATGCCGTCGAGATAACCGCGGGTGGCGGCGAACAGGACGATGACCTGGTCCTCGAACGGCTGCGGGTCGAGCTGCGGCTGAACCAGCACGGCCGTCGTCTTGTCACCGCGCGCCAACTGGCGCTGGGTGGCCGGATCGAGGTCGGAGGCCAGCTTCGCGAACGCGGCCAGCTCGCGGTACTGCGCGAGGTCGAGCTTGAGCTGACCGGCGACCGACTTCATGGCCTTGGTCTGCGCCGACGAGCCGACGCGCGAGACCGAGATGCCGACGTCGACGGCGGGCCGGATGCCCTGGAAGAACAGCGCCGACTGCAGGTAGATCTGACCGTCGGTGATCGAGATGACGTTGGTCGGAATGTACGCCGAGACGTCGCCGGCCTGCGTCTCGATGATCGGCAGCGCGGTCATCGACCCGCCGCCCTTCTCGTCGGACAGCTTGGCGGCGCGCTCCAACAGGCGCGAGTGCAGGAAGAAGATGTCGCCCGGGTACGCCTCGCGGCCCGGCGGACGGCGCAGCAGCAGCGAAACCTCGCGGTAGGCCTGCGCGTGACGCGTGAGGTCGTCGTAGATGATCAGGACGTCTTGGCCCTTGAGCATGAAGTGCTCGCCCATCGCGCACCCGGCGAACGGGGCGATCCACTTGAGCGAGGCGGGCTCCGCCGACGAGACGACGACGATCGTCGTGTAGTCCATCGCGCCGTGCTTCTCGAGCGTCTGCGCCACCGACGCGACGGTCGAGTTCTTCTGCCCGATCGCGACGTAGATGCAGATGACGTTCTGGCCCTTTTGGTTGATGATCGTGTCGATCGCGATCGCCGTCTTGCCGGTGCCGCGGTCGCCGATGATCAGCTCGCGCTGGCCCTTGCCGATCGGGATCAGCGCGTCGATCGCGCGGATCCCGGTCTGCAGCGGCTGCTTGACCGATTGCCGCTCGATCACGGTGGGCGCCGTGTTCTCGATCGTGCGGTACTGATTGCTCTTGATCTCGCCCTTGCCGTCGACGGCCTGGCCCAGCGCGTTGACGACGCGGCCCAACATGACCTCGCCGACGGGGACCGAGGCGATGCGGCCGGTGCGCCGGACCTGGTCGCCTTCCTTGATGTCGGTGTCGTCGCCCATGATGGCGACGCCGACGCTGTCCTCTTCGAGGTTCAGCACGATGCCCTGCAGGCCGTTGGGGAACTCGACCAGCTCGGACGCCTGCGCGTTGTCCAGGCCGTAGATGCGCGCGATGTTGTCGCCGACCTCGATGACGGTGCCGATCTCGGCTTCGTTCGTTCCCGTCGCGTAGGTGGCGATGCGCTGTTTGATGATTCCGGCGATTTCGTCGGCGTTGATCATGGCGTGCTTTCTCGGGCTAGTTCGTGGACAAGAGGCGGGCGATGTCGGCCAGGCGGCCGGCGACGGTCCCGTCGGCGACGCGGTCGCCCAGCGTGATGCGGACACCGCCGATCAGATTGGGATCGACGCTCTGCGTGACGTCGAACGGCGTGCCGTAGGCCTTGGTGAGGCGGTCGACGATCGACTGCAGCTCGCCGGGCTCGAGCGGCCGCGCACTGGTGACGCGCAGCAGCTGCGCGCCGCGCGCTTCGCGCTCGAGGATCTCGTACTGGCGCAGGATCTCTTCGGCCAGCGACTCGCGGCGCTTGCGGATGAGCAGCAGCACCGTATGCAGCGCGATCGGGTCGAGGCCGGCGAACGCCTGCGCGATCACCGACTCCTTCTCTTTGCGGTCGACCACCGGCGAGCGGTAGAAGCGCCGGACCTGTTCGTCCGACATGAGCGCGTTGACGAAGGTCCGCAAGTCGCGCTGAATCTGGGTCGTCTTGGCGGCGTCGGTCGCCAGGCCGAAAACGGCCGTCGCGTAGCGGCGGGCGAGTGTTTCGTTCGGCATCAGCCGGCCTTCCGCGCGGCGAGATCGGACACCGTGGCCTCGACCAGGCGATTGTCGGTCGCGGTATCGATGCGCGACCCGGCCTGCGCGCTGGCTTTCACCAGCGCCTTCTCGATGAACTCGACGCGCAGCCGGTCACGCGCCTGCATCCGGGCCCGCTCCAGCTCGTGGTCGGCGTTGCGCAGGATGCGCTCGGCCTCGGCCTTGGCTTGCTCGAGCGCGTGCGCCCGCTCGCGCTGCGCGACGGACTCGACCCGGCTGCGGATCTCGCGCGCGTCCTCGTCGGCACGCTCGATCTCCGCGCGGGCCTCGGCGACGGCGCGTTTCATCTCCTCGCGGTGCTTCTCGGCTTCCGCCAACTCGTCGTTCTTGGCGGCCTGGTAGCTCGAGAGCGCCGGCTTGATCCACTTGTTGAAGCCCCAGATCGCGACCAGTACGAAGATGACCGCGCCGGCCATCTGCGAGACGAGCGCCAAGGTGTCCAGGCTCATGCCGCTCCTCCGATCGCGCGGCCGACCATCTCATCGGCCAGCGCATCGACGATGCGGGCTTCTTGCGCCCGCGCCGACTGGAGCTCGGTCTCGACTTGGGCGTGCGCCTTCTGCACGATCTCCAGCGCGCGCCCTTGCGCGTCGCTGATGATCGCGTCGGTCTCCTTGCCGAAGGCCTGACGCTTCGCCGCGATCGCCTCGTCCGCGGCCAGCCGCGCTTCGTGGCGGCGTATCTCGGCCTGGCCGCGCAACGACTTCACGTCCTGATCGAGCGCCTCGACGTCATGCTTCAAGCCGTCGATGTACGCGCGGCGACGCGCGATCGCCGCACCGACCGGCTTGAAGAAGATGACGTTCATGATCGCCAGGAAGACGATGAAGTTGACGATTTGGACGACGACCGTCCCGTCGAGAGAGAGCAGCATACTCTGTTCTATCCGCGCGCCGTGCGCAGGTTAGTGACCGGCTCCCACGAGCGGGGCGACGATCTTCTGGACGAGCGTCGGGACCGGCGCGACGACCAGCAACAGGTAGAACGCGAGGACCAGCGCGATGATCGGGAAGGCTTCCAGGACGCCGACGCCCAGGAACATGAAGGTGAAGATGTTGCCGCGGGCTTCGGGCTGGCGCGCGATCGATTCGACGGCCTTCGACGCGACGATACCGTCGCCGATGGCCGAGCCGAGGGCGACCGCCGCGACGATGATGGCGAAGCCGACGATCAGCAGGGCGACGACCAAACTCTCAGGACTCACGATGGACCTTTCTCAGTGTTCCTCGGACGTAGCCAAGGACAGATAGACGATGGCGAGGAGGGTGAACACGAACGCTTGGATCGTGCCGATGGCGAAGTTGAAGAACTCGATCCCGATCGGCGCGAACGCGGCCGCGACCGAGACGTTGACCGGGCCGATGACGATGTTGGCGACGATCAGCGTCGCGACGACGAACAGCAGAATCTCGCCCGCGAGGATGTTGAACGCGAGGCGCATCGCGAGGACGACCGGCCGGGCGATCTCCTCGAGCAAATTGATCGGGAAGAGCAGCCAAAACGGCTGGAACAGGTGCGCGTAGGCCTTGATCCCGCTGCGGCGGATCGCCAAGAACTGGATGCCGAAGAACACGACCAGCGCGAACGCCGCCGTGGTGTTGAGATCGGCCGTCGGCGAACCGCCGAACGGCAACCCGAACGCCTTCACGAACAGCACGCCGAACTCGTTGAGGATCCAGATGAACAAGAAGATCCCGACGAAGATCGGGACGAAGCGTTCGCCTTTGGGCCCCAGCGTGCCGACCGCGAGATCGGAGAGGAACTGGATGATCCCTTCGAACGTCGCTTGCCGCTTGGTGAGGCGATTCGAACGGTACGACGCACCGATGTACCAGAAGAACGCGAGGGCGATCGCCATCGCGACCCAGGTGGTGAGGATCGTGTCCTTATGGACCGTCCCCAGCACGGGCCACACCCAGGTGGTGTGTTCTCCGATCTGCTCTTGGTGCACTAGTGTCCCCGTTGAATGCTGCGCCGGTACTCGAGCGCGTACAATGCCAGTGGCGTGAAGAACCCCGCGATGTACAGCCCGATCGTCCAGAACTGTCCGAGGCGAAGGGCGACTGCCACCGGGAGGATGCCGACCGCGAGAATGCGGACCTGACCGTTGAGGGTGAAGATGGCTCGGGAGCGACCGCCGCCCAGGAGCCGTTCGTTCTCGCGCATCACCAACAACATGTTCAGCACGCCGAGCGCCCCGCCCAACGCGAGCTGAAGGCTCGCGAGGGGATTCCGCAGTGCCACGAGAGCGACCAGCGGGATGAGGAAGAACGACGTCCGCACGCAGACCAGCCGCTTGCGGGCATGATATTCCCGCAGATCGGCTGATGACTCGGCGCCGCCCTCATTAGGCCCCCGTTCGGGCCTGCCCTCCTCGACGTTTCTCGCAACCATCCTGCTACCGCTGGGCCAGGAACGGCCGGAGCGCGACGACGATCGCTGCGACGCCGGCGGCCAGTCCGACGAGCAAGCCGACGAGAGGCCACTCCTGCCCACCGGTTTGCCGTGCCAAGATGATGCCCACCGCGAAGCCGCCGATCACCGTCGCCGCGAATGCGGCGGCGGCCGCGAGCAAGCGCGTCACGCCGCGGCGGCCGCCGGCGCGAATTCCTCGGGGGCGGGGCCGTCTCGCAGGACGTGGAGCAAGCCGGCGACGATCCGTGCCGCCGCGTGCCCGTCACCGTACGGGTTGGAGGCGCGCGCCATTGCGTTGTAGAGCGCGCCGTCGCCGAGCAGGCGGCGGGTCCAGCTCACGATGTCGTCTTCGTCGGCACCGATCAAGCGCAAGGTTCCCGCGTCGAGCCCCTCGGGCCGCTCGGTCTCGCGCCGCATGACGAGGACCGGCTTGCCGAGCGTCGGCGCTTCCTCTTGCAGGCCGCCGGAATCCGTCAGCACCAGGTGCGCGGCCGCAACGGCGGCCACGGTCGCGGCATAGTCGAGCGGCTCGACGAGCCGCACGCCCGGCACGCCGTCGAGCACGCGGTGCACGACCGGGCTGACCATCGGCGAGGGGTGTACCGGCCAGAGCACCAGCGGGCGCTCGGGCGCGGCGACGATGCGCGCGACGGCGCGCGCGATCCCTTCGATCCGCTCGTGGTTCTCGCGGCGGTGAGCGGTGACGAAGAGCAGCGGTCGCGCCGGGTCGAGTCCGCTCAGCGCGGCCGGCGCGGGCACCTGGCCGCCGCGTACGCGCGCCTCGGTTTCGAGGAACGCGTCGATGACGGTGTTGCCGGTGACCAGCACGTAGGCGTCGTCGACGCGTTCGGCCAGCAGATTCTGCTTGGCACGCGCGGTCGGCGCGAAGTGCAAGCGCGTCAGCACCCCGGTGATGCGGCGGTTCGCCTCTTCGGGAAACGGCTCGGCGGTGGTCGAGGTGCGCAGGCCCGCCTCGACGTGACCGACCGGGATGCGCTGGTAGAACGCCGCCAGCGCGGCCGCGGTCGAGGTGGTCGTGTCGCCGTGGACGAGCACGACGTCGGGGCGCGCGTCGAGCAGCGCGCGCTCCATCCCGATCAGCACGCGGGTCGTGATCTCGGTCAGCGACTGGCCGGGCGTCATCACGTCGAGATCGACGTCGGGGACGATGCCGAACAATCGCAGCACGTCGTCGAGCATCTCGCGGTGCTGCGCGGTCACGCACACGATCGGCTCGATCGCGGGACCGGCGTTGCGCAAGGCGTGCACGACGGGGGCCATCTTGATCGTATCGGGACGCGTGCCCATCACGGCCATCACGCGCAGCGGCCGCACGGCGGCCATCAGGCGAGCTTGAGGGCGTGCGCGCCGCCCGAGAGGAACAGCGCCACGACGCCCAGCGCGACGCACAGCGCGTAGATGAGCAGCACGGCTTGGCGCACGTTCAGGCCGAAGCGGAACACCAACTGGTGGTGGAAGTGCCCGCGGTCGGCCTCGTAGATCTTCTTGCCGGCGCGCGTCCGCCGCACGATCGCGACCGCCGTGTCGACGATCGGCAAGCCGAGCACGATCAGCGGGACGAGCAGCGAGATCGTGAAGGCCTGTTTGCTGCCGCCCAAGATCGAAACGGTCGCGAAGACGTAGCCGATGAACAGCGCGCCCGAGTCGCCCAGGATGATCTTGGCCGGGTTGTAGTTGTAGGGCAGAAAGCCCAGCGCGCCGCCGACCATCGCGGCCAGGATCAGCGCGATCTCCGGGTGCCCGAGCGTCAGGTTGATGACGAGCAAGAACATCCCCGAGATCGCGGCCAGCCCCGAGAGCAAGCCGTCGAGCCCGTCGATGAAGTTGATCGCGTTCATCATCCCGACGTACCACAGCAGCGTGAACGGGATCGCGACCCACAGCGGCAGGTAGATCAACGCGCCGTGCGCGTGGAACGGATCGCGCACGAACCAGATGCCGAACCCGTAGAGCATGGAGACCGACGCGACGATCACCTGCGCGAGCAGCTTCATGCGCGGCGACATCCCCATCACGTCGTCCCAGATGCCGACCAGCATGATCAGCGTGCCGCCGAAGATCAGCCCGACGATGTCGTGGACTTGGGTCAGCTCGCGCAAGTAGTGCGCGTTGATCAGGTAGCCGATCGACGAGAACAGCGCGAACGCGAAACCGAGATAGACGGCGATCCCGCCGATGCGGGGCTTGGGGACGTCGTGCATCCGGCGCTCACCGGTCTCGTCGAGCATCCCGACGGAGAGCGCGAGCCGGCGCACGTACGGTGTCGTGAACAGCGACGTCGCGAAGGCCAGCACCAGGACGGCGGCAATCAGCAGGGCGGTCACGAGATGGGGTGTTCGACGCCGGGGGTGTACGGTTCCAGGTCGACACCGGCCTCGGCCAGCAATTCTTGCGCCACCGGGTCGGGATACGGGTCGGCGTAGACGATTCGCCGCACGCCCGCGCTGATGAGCAGCTTCGA
Source organism: Candidatus Sulfotelmatobacter sp. (assembly GCA_035504415.1). Lineage (NCBI taxonomy): Bacteria > Pseudomonadati > Acidobacteriota > Terriglobia > Terriglobales > Candidatus Korobacteraceae > Candidatus Sulfotelmatobacter > Candidatus Sulfotelmatobacter sp. Next base: position 78,083 of record DATJRY010000013.1, read on the forward strand.
GCAGCCCGCGCACGGCTGGTGGGTGCAGTAGGCGGTCGCCCCCTCGAGGCTGACGCCGTGCAGCGCCCCCTGGACGATCGCGTTGGCCTCGGCGTGGGTCGCCCGCAGGCAGTGCCCGTCGACCATCAGGCATCCCACGTCGCTGCAGTGCGAGACGCCGCGGGGCGCCCCGTTGTAGCCGGTGGTCAGGATGCGCCGCTCGCGGGTCAGCACCGCCCCGACCATGGCCCGCGGGCAAGTCGCCCGCGTCGCCACCGTCCGCGCGATCTCCATGAAATACTCGTCCCAGCCCGGCCGCGCCGTTCCGGATACGACCCCGGTTCCGTTGGCCCGCTTCTCGTCGTGCACCGAGTTCCACGTATTCGGCATCCCGTCGGAAGCCGCCCGTCCGACGCGCTTTCTGGACCCGGGCTTGCGGTACGTCAACGTACCATCGCCTACTCCTAGGGGGTGAGTGCGAGGGCGCTCGGCGTGCCGGCGAGCGTGTAGGTCCGCGTCACGGCGGTGTAGGGCGGGTCGATCTCGACGACCGTGCCCGCGAGCGTCGCGGCAAAGAGGTTGCCGGCACCGTCGACCACCATGGCCGTGGCGGGCCGGCTGAGGTGGACGGTCGCGAACGGCGCGTCCGTATACGGCGGCGCGAACACCGCGATCGGGTCGCCGGTGCCCGTCGCGCCGACGAACAAGTCGCCGTTTCCGGCGAGCGCCAGCGCAACCAGCCGAAGCTGGGTCGTCGTCGCGAGCAGGTTCGTACCGTCCGCCGGCGGCCCGAACTCCGTGACGTCGAGCGACCCCACGTTGCCGACGAACAGGTCACCGACCGCATCGAGCGCGAGCGAGCCCGGGTTGTTCACGCCGCTGGCGATCGTGTACGTCGTCGTGTACGGCGCTGCGAAATCGTAGACCGCGTTGAGGTCGGGCGCCGACACGAAGATGTCGCCCGCCGGATCGACGAGCAGGCCGGTGAGACTCGAGCTGGCGGTGTTCTCGGTGAGGACCGGTGCAGCGGTATACGGCGGCGCGTACTTCGTGACGTTGTTGGCCCCGCTGTTGAGCGCGTAGACGTTGAGCGCCGCGTCGACACCGACGCCGGTCACCGAGTCGGTGCCGTTCGTGATCGAGACCGCCGGCGCGCCGGTATACGGCGGGACGATCTCCGCGACGTCGGCGCCGTCGGCAACCCACAGGTTCTTCGCGCCGTCGACCACGAGTCCGACCGGATCGGTGAGTCCGCTCGAGAGCGACGCGGTCGCCGTCGTGCTCGGCGGGACGAACTCCGCGATCTGGTCGGCCGCGCCTTCGGCGGCGAACAGCGTCTGCACGTCGTTCGTCACCGTGAAGCTCGCCGTGCAGACGGCGCCGCTGGTCTGGCAGGTCGCGTCGCCGTAGCTCGCGGTCAAGGTGAACGTCTCGACGCTGCCGTTCGTGCCGGGCGGCGTGAGCGCGAGCGTGTTCGGCGTCGTCGTCGTCGGGTTCGCGATCGTGAAGCCGCTTCCGGCGGCGGACGCGACGGTGAACGTCGGCGCGCCGGGGCCGACGATGACGTTGCCGTCGGCGTCGAGCGCCTGCACCAGCAGCTTCTGCGCCGCGGTACCGTAGAGCGTGAAGCCGGCGCCCTGCGAGCCGTGCACCGCGTAGGCACCGCTCGCCACCGCGAGCGCGGTCGGGATGCCGTTCAGCGTGAGGGCAACCGTGTTCGTCTGTCCCTGCGCGACCGTGAAGTCGACGAGCTGGCCGGCGGAGAGCTCGTTGCCGGTCGCGTTCGCGCCGTCGTACGTCGCGAGCGACGCATCGTAACTCCCCGGAGGCAGCGTGATCGTCAGCGTGCACTGCGTGCTCGCCAGCGTCGAGGTGCAGCCGGCCGCGGTCGGCGTGAGGGCGACGGTCTGGTTCACGACGCTCGTCCCGCCCGGATCCGTCGTCACCGCGATTGTCATGCTCTGCGTCGCCGGCGACACGTAACGCGGCCCGCGCCGCGCCGCACTCGCCGCGTTCGCCTTGGGAATCGCGATCGTGAACCGCGCTATTCCGCGCCCGTGGCCCGCGGGTTGTACGCTCGTGCCGGGGCGCGGAGCGACCGAATCGGTTCCACTCCCGGAGCACGCGGTCAGCGCGGCACAGAAAATGATGGCCGACCATGAAAACGCGGTTCGCATGGCCGCCCCTTCGACAAGCCGGACGACCAGCCTACGGTACGGTTACTCGTTAGCGACTTCTTTACCGCCGGCGCTGACCGGACCCGGATCGCCTGCGTCGACTCCCCCGGGTCGAGCACGCAGATGCTTGGCTGCGCCAACGAGATGCGATGCTACGGTGAAACGAAGATATATTCGTTGAATGCGATTGAGCAGCCCTTGGGCAAGTGCATGAGTTTCCGACGAGCAATTCGCGAGAGCAGGCCTCTTTGCCGGCGAAGCTGACGCTGCTCGGCACTCGCCGCGACTTGCTGCTCCCTGGGCGAAAACTCGCTCGAATTTTGAAACGTGCTCACGGCGATAAGACTGTTGTCAAGACTGACGTAGAACCACGCTGGTCGTGCAGTGCCTCTTTTGCCGACGCTGATCCTCGGCGGAACATCCAGCGTTAGACAGACACGCCGCGGGACCAATCCAGGCTTCATGAAGCTCGTCTGAGGCATCGGGTTGAAGGTCGGCTTCCCGTGCGGGAACGGACCTGAACCAATTGCTACGGCCGAACTTCCTTCGTTGCAAAAGAGAAGAAGCGCGAGAACGGCGGCACAGGAATTCAGAAGGACCCTCAAGACGCCGCATTGCGGCCGAAGCCGAAGCCGTGGGGCCGGTATACGCGGCACCGCGCTCTCGGGCGACGAGCTTTACGTCGGGCGCTCGCTGTTCCGTCCCTCGGACATCACCTTCCAGAGCGCTTCGCCGTGATCGACGACGTGCGATTCCCGGCACCTGCCGCAGTAATACGTCCGCAGGTCACGCCCCGAAGAGGTGTCTTTCTCCTCTTGGTTCATCTCGATCCCGCACCGTGGACACTTCATCGGACTGCCTTCGGGCTCGCGCGCCCGCGCGCCCCTGAAAAGCGGCTCTACGGCGTGCGCGCGCTGACCGGAACGCTGCTGGTCGAGCCGAACATCCGATCCCCGGCGTCGCCGAGGCCGGGGACGATGTAGCCGTGGTCGTTGAGCCGCTCGTCGACCGCGGCGGTGACGATGCGCACGTCGGGATGCTCGTCGCGCAGGGTCGCGATGCCTTCGGGCGCGGCGATCAAGCAGATGAACGTCGCCCGCGTCGCGCCGCGCTCGGCCAAGACCGAGAGCGCCGCCGAGCCGGAGTGGCCGGTCGCGAGCATCGGGTCGAGTACGAACACCTCGCGCGCGGCCAGATCGTCCGGAATGTTGGCGTAGTACGGAATCGCCGCCAGCGTCTTGGGGTCGCGATAGAACCCCAGGTGCGCGACGACCGCGTCGTCGACGACGGCCAGAAATCCCGGCAACAGGCCTAGCCCGGCGCGCAAGATCGGCGCCACGACCGGCCGGCTCGCGATGCGCTGCACGCGCGCCAACTGCACCGGCGTCTGGATCTCGAGCTCGGTGAGCGGAAGCACACGCGTCGCCTCGTACGCGAGCAACTGACCCGTCTCTTCCACCAAACGGCGGAAGACTTGCGTCGGCGTCGAGGCGTCGCGGATACGGGCCAGGCGGTCCTGGACGGCCGGATGATCGACGATCAGCGTCTCGCTCATCCCGCGCCGGTTCTCGAAACGCGGCGCCGGCCCTGGGCTCGGTAGATATACTGTTCGATGACGGGGTACAAGTCGCGGGCCATGACCGCCTTCGACCGTCTCGACACCGCCATCGACACCAATCTGCCCGCGACCCGCGTGCGCCGTGAGCATGGACGCACCCACTGGGTGCTGGGCGAGGACAGCTTCGAAATCGCGGCGGACGGGGCGCACCGCGCGGACCTGCGGGTGCTGCGCGGCGTATTGCGGCCGACGGTGCTCAACTACGACGTGCGGCTCGACGATCTCGACGCCTTCGTCGGCGATGTCGCCGGCGTGCTCGGCGCTGGCGCTTCCGCGGCGTAGCCGCGTTTCGACAGCCCGTTACGAGACCCGCGCGGTCGTCAAAGCTGAACGGACCCGCAGCAGGATGCCGGGCGCCGGCGTGGGAGCGAAGGGCGATGGCCACGACGGACACCGCTTTCGTGCACGGCCCCGCGCGCGCGCCGTACGCTGACGACGCCGTCGCCGAGCCGCTCGTCCTCTCGACGACGTTTCTGCGCGGCGCCGACGGCAGCTATCCCGCGCAGGGATACTCGTACGCGCGCGACGCGAACCCCAACCGCAGCGAGCTCGAAGCGCGCATGGCGCTGCTCGAAGGGGGCGTCGACGCGGCGGCCTTCGCCAGCGGGATGGCGGCCGCGGTGGCGCCGTTCCAAACACTGACGCCCGGGGATCACGTCGTCGTCGCCGAGGACAGCTATTACGGCGTGCGCGAGACGCTGCGCACGCACTTCACCGGCTGGGGGTTGCGCGTGTCGCTCGTCGACGCGAGCGACCTTGACGCGCTGGCCGGCGCCCTCGAGGAACGCACGCGGCTCGTCTTCGTCGAATCGCCGTCCAACCCGATGCTGCGCGTCTGCGATCTGACCGCGATCGCCGCGCTCGCGCACCGCGTCGGCGCGTTGCTGATCTGCGACAACACGCTGGCGACGCCGGTCTTCCAGCGCCCCCTCGCGCTGGGCGCCGACCTGGTCGTGCACGCGACGACGAAATACGTCAGCGGCCACTCCGACACGCAGGGCGGCGTGATCGTCTGCGCCGAGCGAACGCCGCGCTGGGAGGCCGTGCGCAGCCTGCAAAAGGCGCTCGGCGCGATTCCCTCGCCGTTCACCTGTTGGCTCTCCTCGCGCGGCTTGGCGACGCTCCCGGTGCGCATGCGCCAACAGTCGGCCTCGGCGCTGCGGCTGGCCGAGTTGCTCTCGGCGCATCCGGCCGTCGAACGCGTGCTGCATCCGCTGCTGCCCGACAATCCGGAACGCGCGCTCGCGCTGCGCCAGATGAGCGGCGCCGGCGCCGTCTTCTCGTTCTGCGTGCGCGGTGAGGAACGCGACGCAATGCGCGTCGCGGCTGCGGTGACGCTGTTTCAGCGCGCGACCAGCTTCGGCGGACCCGAAAGCCTGATCGAGCACCGCGCCTCGGTCGAGGCGCCGGGGACGAAGACGCCGCGGACCCTACTGCGGCTGGCGATCGGGTTGGAGGACGTCGACGACCTCTGGGCCGATCTGCGGAACGCTTTGGAGACGAACGGATGAGCGACGATGCGACGACCAGCGCGGTGATCGTGATCGACCTGCAAACCGGCATGCTCGACGGCGAAACGTTACCGCGCCTGCACGATGCCGACGCGCTGCTCGAGCGCGTGCGGGCCGTCATCGCGTGGGCGCGGCGAACCGGCCGTCCGCTGGCGTTCATCCGCCATGACGGGGAGCCCGGCGATCCGCTCGAACCCGGCGCACCGGGCTGGCCGCTGTTCGCGGCGTTGGGGCGACGCGACGACGAGCCGATCTTCTCGAAGACCGTCGCCGACGCGTTCAGCCAACCCGCGCTCGGCGCGTGGCTCGATGCTCAGGGTACGAGCGAGGTGATCCTGCTGGGCGCGCAGAGCGACGAGTGCGTGGCGGCGACCACGCGCGGTGCGCTCGGGCGCGGGCTGCGCGCGATCGTCGTCGGCGACGCGCACAGCACCTATCCGTCCGGCGGCCTGAGCGCCGCCCAGATCATCGCGCGCGAGAACGACGCGGCGGCGCAGGCCGGGGCGCGGCTGACCTCGACCCAGACGCTGATCGCGCGCTAGCGGGACACGCGTCGCGCACGCCGACCCGGCGTCGTTCCGAACGCGCCGCGGAAAGCGGCGATGAACGCGCTCGGCGAGGCGTAGCCGGCATCGAACGCGGCGTCGGTGACCGAACCGCCCGCGCACAGCGTGCGTTCCGCGACGACGAGTCGCAGGCGGCGCTGCCAGGCCGCAACGCCGCAGCCGAGTTGGGCCGCGAAGACGCGCTCGAGCGTGCGCGGGCTGACGCCGGCGCGCTGCGCGAGCAACGCCGCCGGGAGCGGCGCGTCCGGATTCGCCAGCGCGTGCTCGGCCGCGCGCCGCGCGCGTGGATCGGACGGCAGCGCGAGCGCATGCGGGACCTCGGCGAGCGCGGCTACCTCGTCGAGCACCACACCGATCAGCCGCGCGTCGCCCGCGTCCCGCCGATCGAACGTGCCACGCGCGACGAGCCGTTCGATCAGCGCGTGCAGCAGCGGCGTGACCGCGACGGCCCGCGCCGTGCGCGGCGTGGCCGGCGGCAGGTAGAGGATGCGCAGCTCGACCCGGCGTGAGGCGTGCAGCGCGACTGGCGTTTCGGGCGCGACCAGCAGCGCTCGATCCGGTGCGACGGTGGCCAGCAGGTGCGGCGCACGCGCCAGCGCCGCGCCGGTCTGCGTCGTGATCAGGCGGTCCCAGCCGGGCGGTGCCGGCGGCGTCAGCGCCGCGCCCGCGAAGCCCAGGCCGAACCAGCGCAGCGGGTGGATCTCGTCGTGGCGCGTTCGCGACATCGCGTGGCGCGGCGACGCGAGACGAGTGCCGATCGAATCGGTTATGGTCTGGCCATGCACGACGACCGTCCCTCCGCCCCCATCACGCACTTTGCGATCAACGCCGACGACGTCGAGCGTGGCCGCGCCTTCTACGAGTCCGTGTTCGGCTGGCGCTTCGACGCGTGGGGTCCGCCGGACTTCTACATGATCGAGACCGGCGCCAAGCCGCACGGCTCGCTGCAAAAGCGCCGCGAGCTCGTGCCCGGCACGAAGACGATCGGCTTCGAGTGTTCGGTCAACGTCCCGGATCTCGGCGCGACGCTGGCACGGGTACGCGCCGCCGGCGGCGCCATCGTGATGGAGCGGGTCACGATCCCGACCGTCGGCGACCTTGCCTTCGTCGAGGACACCGAAGGCAACGTCATCGGCATCATGCAGCCGGTCCCGGGCGGACCTGCGACCTAATCGGCCTGCCAGTTGGGGTTGGTGATGCTGACCAGGATCGCGTCGCGCCAGTCGCCGGCGATGCGCAAGTAGTCGCGTGCGTACCCTTCGACGACGAAGCCCAGGCGGCGCAGCACGCGCCCGCTGCGCTCGTTGGTCGGGTGGTAACTGGTCTCGACGCGGTGCAGGTTCAGCGCGGTGAACGCGTAGTCGAGGACGGCCCGCGCGGCTTCGGTCATGTATCCGTGACCTTCGTGCGCCGCGTCGAGCGAGTAACCGATGACCGCGGCTTGGATGTTGCCGCGACGGATCGCCCACAGGTTGACGATCCCGATCAGCTCGTCGCCGTCGCCGACGTGCAGCGCGAAGCGCGCGCAACGACCGTCGAGCTGCTCGCGCCACGTCTGCTCCAGCTCGCGGCGATGGAAGGCCACCGTGAAGAACTCCGGCGCGCGCTGGGGTTCCCACGGATCGAGGTGCGCGCGGTTGCGCGCGTAGTACGCGCACGCCGCCTCGGCGTACGCGGGCACGAGCGGCTCCAAGCGGAGCCGCTCCGTTCGCAGCGCCGGCACGACCGCGCCGCTACGGAACGTCGTGCCGCGCCGTCAGCTCGGCGACGCGTGCGCGCAGCGTCTCTTTCTTCTCGCCGGCGACGACGTCGTCGAGCGCCGCGCCGATGATGCGCCCGACTTCGCGCGCCTCTTCCTCACCGAAGCCGCGCGAGGTGATGGCGGGCGAGCCGATGCGGATGCCGCTGGTGACGGCCGGCTTCTGCGGGTCGAACGGGATGGCGTTCTTGTTGACGGTGATGCGGATCTCGTCGAGATACTGCTCGACGGCCTTGCCGGTCAGGCCCTTGGGTCCCAGATCGACCAGCAGCAGGTGCGTGTCGGTCCCGCCGGCGACCAGCCGCGCGCCGGCACGCTGCAGCTCTTGGCCCATCGCCTTCGCGTTGGTCAGCACCTGTTGCTGATAGGTGCGGAACGAGGGCTGCAGCGCTTCGTTGAACGCCGCCGCCTTGGCGGCGATGACGTGCATGAACGGGCCGCCTTGGATGCCGGGGAACACGCTCTTGTCGATCGCGGCGCCGTGCGCTTCGGTGCACAGGATCAGGCCGCCGCGCGGGCCGCGCAGCGTCTTGTGCGTCGTCGAGGTGACGAAGTCGGCCAGCGGCACCGGCGAGGGATGCAGGTCGACGGCGACCAGCCCCGCGATGTGCGCCATGTCGACCATCAGCAACGCGCCGATCTCATCGGCGATCTCGCGGAAGGGCGCGTAGTCCATCGTGCGCGGATACGCGCTGGCGCCGGCGACGATCAGCTTCGGCTTGTGCTCGCGCGCCAGCCGGAAGACCTCGTCGTAGTCGATCAGCTCGGTGTCTTTGCGCACGCCGTACGCGACGGCGTTGTAGAGCTTGCCGCTGAAGCTGACCTTCGTGCCGTGGGTGAGGTGACCGCCGTGCGCGAGCGACATGCCTAGGATCGTGTCGCCGGGCTGCAGCACCGCCATCATGACGGCCATGTTGGCCTGCGCGCCGGCGTGCGGCTGCACGTTGACGTGCTGCGCGCGGAAGAGCGCCTTGGCGCGATCGATCGCCAGCGTCTCGGCGACGTCGACGAACTCGCAGCCGCCGTAATAGCGCCGGCCCGGGTAGCCTTCGGCGTACTTGTTGGTCATCACCGACGCGGTCGCCTCGCGCACCGCGCGGCTGGCGTAGTTCTCCGAGGCGATCAGCTCGAGGTTGTCGCGCTGGCGGCGCTCTTCGTGCTCGATCGCGGCGGCGAGCTCGGGATCTTGGGCGGCGAGCGTCAGCGGCTCCAGCAAGTCCATCGGTTGCGAATCTAACCTCGGTCGTCGGTGTCGGTGCGGCGGCGTATCAGCGTGGTGGCCGAATAATCGGGCTTCGCCGTCGGCGTGCGGCGCGCCCCGGTGAACCGTAGGACGTTCACCAGCACCAGCAGCCCGACGGTCACCACCAGCGCGATCCAGAACCAGGGGCTGGTGTAGCGCGGGACGGTGTGGTCGAGCAGATACTCGGCCAGTGCCACGACGACCGCGACCAGTGGGACGAGGTTGGCGAGGGTTTGGCGGTCGATCACGGCGGCACGATGGACACGGCGGGCTCCCGGTGAAAGCGCAGGCGATGCGCCTCGCCCTTTCGAGTTCGTCGTTTCGACGACCGCTCGCGACCGCCGCGGTCACGCAGCTCGAGTGGCTCGAGCGCTGCGCGAACGTGCTGGACGTCGACGGGGTGCTGGTCGCCGCCGCCGACTTCCCGCGCACCGACGCCGACTACGTCGCGCAGGTCCGCAAGGTCGCGGTCGACCTGGGGATCGTCCCCTTCGGGCTCGATCTGCCCGGCTTGCTCGACCCGGCCACGCCGGTCGCCGTGCGCGAGCTGCTGCTGGCGCTGGCCCAGCGCTTCGGCGCCGCCGTGGTCCGCACGACGCTGCCGCCGCCGGGCGAGGTTCCGCCCGCCACCTTCGTCGAGACCGTGGTGGTCGCCAAGGCCGTCTCCAAGGCCGCCAAGGCCGCCAACGTCACGGTGCTCGTCCCGGCCGCGCCGGGGACGCTCGGGGCGACCCTGCCCGAGGTCCGGCACCTGCTCAAGGACGTCGACAGCGCCTGGCTGCGGGCGGTGCCGCCCGCCGTGGCGGCGGCTGCCGATCAAGCGGCGCGAGGGCCGGTGCCGGCCGTCAGCGCCGGCCCGCAGGACGACCCGGCCGCGGTAGTCGCGGCGGCCGGCGGCTCGTGGGTGCTGCTCGAGCTCGCGGCGTCGGCCGACCCGTGGGACGAGGCCGCGCAGGCGGTTGGGCGCTTGCGCGACGCCGCCGCGGCGCGCCGGCTGGCGGCGCGCTCGCGGGGCTGAGGGGCTGAAAGAGGGGGACGAGACCGCAAGGGCCGTCTGGAACCAGGTAGAGACCTGCCTATGGCAGGTGGGTGCGGCCCGGGCGCCCAGATACCGGCCGCAGAGCGGTCGGCAATGCCGGTCGTATCCGGAGCTTGTGCTCCCTAGGTTTCGACGTTGGTCCACCACCGTGGAACTACGCGAGCCAGCGCAGTCGTCGTCCGCCCAGCCATCGTATACCCCCGGTCAAGTCTTGACAGCCGCCGCGGCAGGCGCCGGGTCGGCTGGAACGGTCAACAGCATCTGGCGGACGAGCCGGGCCTTGGCCGCCTCGTCCGGGATGATGCTGTCGCCCTCGCCCGGCAGATCGACGTCGCCGGTGTAAGGCACCTGCGCGCTGCGGAACGCGGCCGGGGTGAAGTCGCGGAAGGCGTTCGCGAGGCTGATCTCCTCCGCCGCGCTCAGGTTCGTCTCGACGTCCTTGCGCACGACGCCCAGCAGCGCCGCGGCGTGCGCCAGCGTCGCCAGCTTGTCGCCCCGCAGCTTGGCGAGGATCGCACGGATCACTTGCTGCTGGCGCAGGATGCGGCACGGATCGCTGCACCAGTCGTGACGAAAGCGCGCGTAGCCGATCGCCTGCGCCCCGGTCAGATGTTGCCAGCCGGGCTTGAGGTGGACGTGGAGATGACCCCACGAGTCGTCGTAATCGATCGGCCCGTTGCGGCCGGCGTGCCGCAGCGCCAGCGAGTTCTCGACGTCGAGATCGATCCCGCCCAGCGCGTCGATGAGATCCTTCGTCGTGTCGATGCGCAGCACGACGTAGCGATCGAAGGACGGAACGCCCAGCCAACTCGCGACGACCGCTTGCGATTCCTTGATGCCGCCTTCCGCCTGCGCGGCGTTGATCTTCGCGCGCCGGCCGCTGGGCAGCGTCGCGACCATGTCGCGCGGCACCGACAGCTCGGCGATGCGGTGGTGGACGAGATCGAGTCCGACCGCCATGATGACGTCGCTGCGCGAGTGCGCCGACGTCTCTTGGTCGAGCGGATCGTAGTCGTAGTCGAGGCCGACGACCAGCACGCGCAGGAGGTCGCGGTGGAACAGGCTGACCGGATCGGGCACGATCGCTTGCAGCGGCGAGGTCCAGCGTCCGGTGCGCGCGCCGATCGCGGCATACCCGATCGCGGTCGCGACCGCGAACAGGACGGCGAACGCCAGCAGGCGGCGCAGGAGGGGGAAACGACGACCGTCCGGCGGTTTGCCGGCGGTCGAGAGATCGACCGACATGGAGATACCTGACGAGAAGCGAGAGGTCCGGCGTGTCGCGCCGGAACGGTTCGGCTAGCTCGTGCGGTACGGCGGTGCGCGACCGGTGCGGCGGTCGAAGGCGGGGGCGAACGCGCGCCGCAGCGGGACGCGCGCGCGGGCGAGATGGGTGGGCGCGTGGGCGCCGCGCGCCAGCACCAGGCCGCACACGTAGGCGATCAGCTCCGCCGCGGCGCGGGCCGACCAACGGGTGAGGCGCGCGAACACGAAGCCCAGCGCGAAGGCGAACGATGCGTGCGCGGCGAGGCTGACCGCGACCGGGCCGCCGAGCCAGATCGTCCCGCCCATCACGTGGCCGCTGACGACGAGCTGCTCGAGCGTCTCCATCGTGCACAGGACGCCCAGCTCGAGCGCGACGATCAGGGGCGCCAAGCGCAGCACGGTGCGATCGTCGAGTGCCTGCGCCGGGACGCGCAGCCACGGCAAGCTGCGCCCGCTCGGGACGAAGATGCGGCGCACGAGGATCGCGATCAGCAGCGCCAGGCAGCCGGCACCGACGACCAGCGAGGGCAGCACGTCGAGCGTGCTGTGGTCGGTGTAGCTGTGCGGTCCGAAGAGGCCGGCGTTGGAGAGGCTCTCCAACACCGGATCGACGAGCGCGGCCGCCGAGATCGCCGTCGCGAGGACGAAGATCGCGCGCACCGCCGCCGGCGAAGGGCGCATCCCGCGACTGTTCGGCCGCCGGTCCGCCCCTCCCCGTCGCGAGAAGCCGGCGCTTGCCGTGCGGGGCCGCCCGAGACGGGCCGGGAAGCGCGCTCGCCGATGGACGGTCACGCAGTTCGCTTGCCCTATGCCGGGGTCGGGCTCGACCGGCTCGCCGTCCGGCGCAAGGACGACGCCGCGGTGGCCGCGCTGTTCGCGCACGACGCGACGCGGCTGGTTCCGATGTGGGGCGAGCGCAGCTTCCTGGCCGCCGATTCGTCGGCGCCGAACGCGCAGCGGCCGCCGTTGACGCCGGCGCTGCGCGCCGCGATGCGCGCCGCGCGGATCGACGCGGCGCTGCTGGGCGTGCGCGAGGACGGCAGCGCGCTGTTCGCCGCCGACCTCGCTCCGCTGGCCGACGGCGAGCGCGAGGCGCTGCTCGGGCCGGGCACTTTCCAGCCGCTGCGCGACATGCGCACGCGCATCGGCGAGGCCGACCTCGCGCTGCTCGGCTACGCGCGCGCGCTCTTGCACTGGCATCGCACGACCGGCTACTGCGCGATGTGCGGCGCGCCCACGCGCTCGGCCGAAGCCGGCCACGTGCGCGCGTGTCCGAACGAGCACCTGCACTACCCGCGGATCAATCCCGCCGTCATCATGCTCGTCACCTCGCCCGTGGGCGAGCCGCCGCGTTGCGTGCTCGGCCGTCACGGCGGGCTGCCGCCGCACATGTACTCGACGTTGGCCGGCTTCGTCGAGCCGGGCGAGAGCCTCGAAGAGACCGTCGCGCGCGAGGTCGCCGAAGAGGTCGGTTTGCGCGTCGACGCGATCGTCTATCAGGCCTCGCAACCCTGGCCGTTCCCGGCGCAGCTGATGATCGGTTTCCACGCGCAAGCCGCGGTCGCGCCGCTGCACGTCGATCCCGCGGAACTCGACGACGCTCGCTGGTTCAGCCTCGAGGAGGTGCGCGCGTTCGGTGAGGCCGGCGATCCCGACGCGAGGTTCACCCTGCCGCGCCGCGACTCGGTCGCGCGCTACTTGGTCGAACGCTGGATGGAGCGCTACGCCGGGGAGCGACCGCGCCCAAGCACCGCACCGTAGACCTCGATCGCGCGCCGCCGCGCGAAGGCGTGCTCGACGATCGGCTCGGGATAATCGCGGCCGATCAGGCAGCCCGCCTCGACCTGCACGAGGGGCGGCATCTCCCAGGGCGCGTGCACGTAGCGAACCGGGACGCGCGCGAGCGCCGGGAGATGCGCGCGCACGAACGTGCCGTCGGGGTCGAACGTCTTCCCCTGCAGCACCGGGTTGAAGACGCGAAAGTACGGCGCCGCATCGGTCCCGGTCGAGGCCGACCACTGCCAACCGCCGTTGTTCGCGGCGAGATCCGCATCGGCGAGGCACTGCTCGAAGTACCGCTCGCCGCGGCGATAGTCGATCAGCAGATGCTTGGTGAGAAACGAGGCGACGATCATCCGCAATCGGTTGTGCATCCACCCGGTCGCCTCGAGTTGTCGCATCGCGGCGTCGACGATCGGATAGCCGGTCGCGCCCGCGCACCAGGCGCGCCAACCGTCCTCGTCGTCGCGCCAGCGGAGCGCGCGCGCCGCCGTGACGAACGGCTCGTGCGCGACGCGCGGGTGGTGTGCGAGCAGCTGGTGGTAGAAGTCGCGCCAGATCAGCTCGCCGAGCCACGTACGGGCCTGCGCGCCGGCGTGCACGACCGCGCGAATGCCGATCGTCCCCGCGCGCAGATGCGGAGAGAGCCGCGAGGTGCCCTCGCGGGCGGGTACGTTGCGCTCCTGTCCGTACGCGTCCGCACGTTCGGCGACGAACCGCCGCAGCAACCGGTTTGCCTCGGTCGCGCCGGCGCGCGGGTACGCGCGGTTCGACGCGTGGCCGTACGCTTCGGGGCGCGGGACCGCGAGCGACGCCCCGAGCGCCGCCGCCGCGACCGTTCGTCCACGCAGCGCGCGCTGCGTCCGCAGCGGTGGACGCGGATCGGCGGCGAAACGCGCCTCCCAGCGCCGGCGGTACGGCGTGTACACGGTATAGGGCTTGCCACCGTCCTGCACGACCTCGTCGGATCCGTAATAGACATGGTCCGGCACGCCGTGCACCGCGAGTCCAGCCGCGCGAAAGAGCAGCTCGGCGCGGCCGTCGCGCGCGTGCACGTCCGGATCGGTATCGCGTCCGTAGAAGAGCGCGCGCGCATCGAGACGGCGCGCGAGCGCCAGCAGCTCGACCGGTGCGTCGCCCTCGAGCACCACCACGTCGCTACCCAGCGCGTTCAAGCGCTCGCGGAGCTCGGCGAGCGCGTCGAAGAAGAACTGGACGATCGGGGCCCCGACCCGTGGCCCGCGCAGCAGCACCGGATCGAGAACGAAGGCGCACGCGATCTCCTCGCTCGCCCGCAGGGCCGCGTCCAACACCGCATGGTCGTCGAGCCGCAGGTCGCGTCGCAGCCAGACCAACGAACGTGCTACACGCTCTCTCACCCGTTGGTCCTTCCCCGGAAGGCAGTCGCGTCCGCCCGCGGAACGCCCGGGGCGTGACGCCGATCCAGCTCACCGCCGAGCCGCTGGAGCTCCCGCTCAAGCACACCTTCACCATCACCCGTTCGTCGGCGACCGTCAGCCGCACGGTGCTCGTGCGGCTGCGCTGGAACGGCATCGAGGCGCTCGGCGAGAGCGCGCCGTCCGAACGGTACGACGAGAGCGTCGAGAGCGTCGTCGCCGGGCTGCGGGCGCACGCGCTCGGCGCGGACCCGTACGCGCTCGACCGGCTGTTGGCGGGCTTGCCGCCCGCGCAGCGGTGCGGGCTCGACCTCGCGCTGCACGATTGCGTCGGCAAGGACGTCGGCCGGCCGCTCTGGCGGCTGCTCGGCCTCGATCCCGGCGCGACGCCGGTCACCTCGTTCACCATCGGGATCGCCGCGCTCGACGAGACGCTGGCCAAGGTGCGTGAAGCCGGCAGCCACCCGATCCTCAAGATCAAGCTCGGCACCGGCGCGGAGATCGAGACGATCGCTGCGATTCGCGCCATCTACACCGGCACGATCCGCGTCGACGCGAACGAAGGCTGGACGCCCGAGCAGGCGGTGACGCTGCTGCGCGAGCTGGCGCGCTACGACGTCGAGTTCTGCGAGCAGCCGATTCCGGCCGGCACGCCCGAGCGGTTGCGCTGGATCCGCGAGCGTTCGCCGATCCCGCTGGTGACCGACGAGGACTCGGTCAACGCGAGCGACCTGCCGGCGCTGCGCGGCTGCGTCGACGGCGTCAACGTCAAGCTGGTCAAGTGCGGCGGTATCCGCGACGCGCTGGCGATGATCGCGACCGCGCGCGCGCTGGGCCTGAAGATCATGCTGGGCTGCATGGTCGAGAGCGCGATCCTGGCGACGGCCGCGGCGCAGCTCAGCCCGCTGGTCGACTGGGCCGATCTCGACGGCCCGTTCCTGACCGCGCACGATCCGTTCGCCGGCGTGACCTATGCCGACGGCAAGCTGGTCCTGCCCGACGCGCCCGGACTCGGCGTGCGCGAACGCGCGGAGGCCGTCCGCTGAGCCGCCGCTACGCGATCCTCGCGACGCACGCGTTCACCTCGCGCGCCGCCAAGATGGCGCACGGCGTCATCCGCTACGGCAGCGACGTCGTCGTCGCGGTGATCGACCCCGACTACGCCGGCCGCAGCGTGCGCGAGGTGCTGCCGTACCTCGCCAGCGACGCGCCGATCGTCGGCACGCTTGCGGAGGCGATGCGCTTCGAGCCGACCGCGCTGCTGGTCGGCATCGCGCCCGCCGGCGGCGCGCTGCCCGACGAGTTCCGCGCCGCCATCGCCGAGGCGCTGCGCGCGCGGCTCGAGGTCGTCAGCGGCCTGCACGCGATGCTCAACGACGACGCGGAGCTGGCCGCCTTGGCACGCGAGCACGACTCGCGCATCTGGGACCTGCGGCTGCCGCCCGCGGCGCCGCTCTTCTCCGGCGCCGCGTGGGACGTCGAAGCGAAGATCGTCTTGACCGTCGGCAGCGACGCCGCGGTCGGCAAGATGACCGCGTCGCTCGAGCTGTGCCGCGCGTCGCGCGCGCAGGGCGTCGAGGCGACCTTCGTGCCGACCGGCCAGATCGGGATCGCGATCGCCGGCTGGGGCACCGCGATCGACCGCGTCGTCTCCGACTTCGCCGCCGGCGCGGCCGAACAGCTGGTGCTCGAGGGCGAGCGGCGCGCGCGCGACCTGCTGTGGGTCGAAGGCCAGGGCGGGATCACGCACCCCGCCTTCGCGCCGGTGACGCTGGCGCTGCTGTACGGCAGCGCGCCCGACGCGCTGGTGCTGGTGCACAACGTCAGCCGCACCAGCATCGAAGGCTACGACGTGCCGCTGCTCTCGTACCGCGCGCTGATCCGCACCTACGAGGGGCTGTGCGCGGGCGTCAAGCCGGCGCCGGTGATCGGGATCGCGCTCAACACGCGCGACTGCGAGCCCGCGCACGCCGCCGCCGAGATCGCGCGGGCGCGCGAGGAGACGGGGCTGCCGTGCGAAGACGTCGTGCGCAACGGGCCCGACGCGCTCTACGCCGCCATCGCGCCGAAGATCGTCAAAACGGGAGTGCTGCATGTCTGAACGGCCGGCGCTGGCGCTCCTGGCGGCGTTCTTGCTCGCGAGCTGCGCGCCCAGCGCGCCGGTCGCGAGCGGCACGACGCAGCGCAACGCCTGGACCGAACCGGGCCACCTGCGCATCGGCTCGTCCGAGGAGCCCGACTCGCTCAACCCGATGTACGCCAACGATCAAGCCGCGGGCGACGTCGCGAACCTGCTCTACGAGCCGCTCTTCCGGTACGACCAGAACGGCGAGTTCGTCCCGGCCGCCGCGACGGTCGTGCCGACGCTGGCCAACGGCGGGATCAGCCGCGATGGCAAGACGATCACCTTTCACTTCCGCCACGGGATGCGCTGGTCCGACGGCGCGCCGTACGACGGACGCGACTTCGTCTTCACCTGGCACGCGGTGATGAACCCGCACAACAGCGTGCGGCTGCAGATCGGCTGGGACGACGTGCGCGCGATGCAGCTGCGCGATCCCTACACCGTGGTGGTGCGGCTCAAGGCGATCAACGCCGGGATCCTCGGCGACCTGGCCGGGATCGGCGGCTCGGGCTATCCGCCGATCCCGGCGCATCTGCTGGCCACGCTCCCCAGCCTCGACCGCGCGCCCTTCAACGCCGCCCCGATCTCCAGCGGCCCGTTCGTGCTCACCAAGTGGAACCACGGCGCCTCGCTCGAGTTCGCGCCCAACCCGTACTACTGGCGCGGCGCGCCCGGCTTGCAGCAAATCAGCTATCGCATCATCCCCAACTCCGAGACGCTGCTCTCCGAGATCCGCACGCACGAGATCGACGTCTACGACTCGGTCAGCGAGAACCAGATCGGCGAGCTGAAGACGCTGAGCGGGGTGACGATCAGCAAGCACCTCAGCGCGAACTGGCGGCGCCTGCAGTTCAACTGCGCCAAGCCCCAGCTGTCCGATCCGCGCGTGCGGCTGGCGATCGCCGAAGGCGTCGACTGGGACTGGATGCTGCGCACGATCTTCCACGGCTACGACGAGCGCGCGGCGAGCGACGTCGTGCCGACCTCGTGGGCCGCGCCGCCGATCAAGCCGTGGCCGTACGATCCGGACGCCGCGAAGCGATTGCTCGACGCCGCCGGGTGGACGGTCGGCGCCGACGGGATGCGTGCCAAGAACGGCATGCCGCTGGCGTTCTCCGTCTCGACCACCCCGGCCAAGCAGGCCAACGTGCAGGCCGAAGTCCAGATGCAGCAGCAGCTGCGCACGCTCGGCATCGCCCTGGAGATCAAGAACTACCCGACCAACCTGCTCTTCGCGCACGACGGTCCGATCTATACCGGGCGCTACGACAGCGAGTTCACCATCGAAACCAACGGCCCCGATCCGGACAACGAGGGCGCCTGGAGCGAACGCTTCATCCCGCCGGTCGGCGCCAACACCAGCTGGCTGCGCGATCCGATCATCACGCAGACCAGCCACGCCGCGCTGCTGACGTACGACCGCGCCAAGCGCCGCGCGCTGTACTGGCGCGAGGAAGCGCGCATCCACCAATTGGTGCCGGCGGTGTTCTTCTATTGGCAGAATCAGTACGCGGCCGTCAACAGCGACCTGCGCGGCTGGCGGCCGGCGACGTACTTCTCCGATCTGTGGAACGCGTGGGAGTGGCGCATCTGACGTGCTGCGTCTCATCGAGCGGCCGGAGGGGCATCCGGTGCTGCACGTGCCGGGAGCGACGCGCGCGGTCGTCTCGTGGAACAGCCCCGCGCCCAGCGGCGCGCTGGCGCTGATCGCGCACCGGGTCGACGGCAGCGTCTCCGACCCGCTGCTCTACGTGCGTTGGTCGGAGCATGAGCGCCGCTCGCTGGACGGCGCCGACACCACGACTCGCATCCAGACCGACGTCGTGCACAGCGACGTCCCGCTCTCGGGCGTGGGCATCTCGACGACGGTGCCGCTCGACGCGGTCGCCGTCGCCGCCCCGCCGCCGCCGGGTGCGCTCGCGCCGGTGCGGCCGCGCGTGAACCCGCTCGACGTGCCGCCGCTGCGGCAGGACGTCGCGACCCATCCCGAAGCGCACGGCAAGTGGTGCTCGGCCGCCGCGCTGGCGATGCTGCTGCGCTTCCACGGCATTCCGGCCGACGTGGCCGGCGTCGCGCACAGCGTCGAAGACGCGGCCTACGGCGGGACCGGCAATTGGGTGTTCAACGCCGCCTACGCCGGCGCGTGTGGGCTGCGCGGTATCGTCGCGTTCTTGCGCGGCATCGATCACGTCAGCGCGTTCGTGGCCGCCGGGCTCCCGGTCGCGATCTCGATCGCGTGGCGCCGCGGCGAGCTGTCGGACGCGCCGCTCGAGCAGAGCGACGGCCACCTGATCGTGGTGCGCGGATTCGAGCGCGGCGCGGTGCTGGTGCACGATCCGGCCCACAAGGGCGTCGCGACCCGCTACCCGCGCGCGGCGCTCGAGCGCGCCTTCCGCGGTCACGGCGGCGTCGCGTATCTGGTCGCGCCGCGCGAACGCACCACCGAGCTGGTCGTCCTGACCAACGATCCCGCCGCGTGAGCACGCAGCCGCAGCAGCGGGTGGTCGACGCGCACGACGTGCGCGACGTCCCGCTGCACCTGGTGCTCGTCGAGCCGCAGATTCCGCCCAACACCGGCAACGTCGCGCGCTTGTGCGCGGCGACCGGGTGCGCGCTGCACCTGGTGGAACCGCTCGGCTTTCGGCTCGACGACCGCGCGCTCAAGCGCGCCGGACTCGACTACTGGGACGCGCTCGGCGTCGTCGTGCACCCCTCGCTGGACGCCTTCTTCGCGGCGTTCGCGCCCGAGCGCAGCTGGCTGCTCAGCACGCGCGCGCAGCGCCGCTACGCCGACGCGTCCTTCGCGCGCGGCGACGCGCTGGTGTTCGGCAAAGAGACCGCGGGCTTACCGCAAGCGTTGCTCGACGCCCACCCCGAGCGCGCGCTGCGCATCCCGATGCGCGCCGGCGCGGTGCGCTCGATCAACCTCTCGACGGCGGTCGGCGTCGTCGCCTACGCGGCGCTGGCGACGCTGGGTTTCCCCGGACTGCGCTGACCGAAGCGCGACTCGGCCGGCAGCATGAGCGCCAGCACGAACGCCAGCAGCGCCAGGCCGCCGATCGTCAACACCGAGGTCGCGACCCCGAAGTGGTCGGCGATGGTGCCGAGCACGGGCGTGAACATCCCGCCCAGCGAGACCGCCAGCCCCAGCGTCACGCCCGACGCCAAGCCCAGGCGATTGGGCAGATACTCCTGGCCGAGCACGACGAACGACGCTTGCGCCGAGACGAAGATGAACCCGGTCGGCAACAGCACCGCGATGGCCAGCCACAAGCCGCCGCCGTGCGTGAGCGCGACCAGCAGCGGGAAGAGCAGCGCGGTCAGCCCGGTCGACCACAGCAGCACCGGCTTGCGGCCGACGCGATCGGCGATCGGACCGCCGGCGATCGTCCCGGCGACGCCGCACAACAGGAACGCGGTCAGCACCGCGCCGCCGACGGCCTTGGGCGCGTGCAGCACGTCCACGACGTAGAGCGGGATGAACGAGACCGAGCCGATGTACGCCATCGAGCGGACGACGACGTAGCAGCTCAGCTTCCAGAACGAGCGCCAATCGTCGATGCCGTTGGCGGTGCGCGTCTTCGGCTTGGCCGGCGCGAAGCTGCTCAGCCGCCGCAGCTCGAGCAGCACGAGCACGCCGACGATGGTGACCGGGATGATCGCCGCCAGCGTGCCGCGCAACGCCCACGTCGTCAGCGCGAGCGCGGCGAAGGTCGGACCGATCGCGAACCCGAGGTTGCCGCCGACGATGAACCAGCGCATTCCCGTCGCCTTCTTCTCGCCGGCCACGTAGTTGGCGAAGCGCGCCGCCTCGGGGTGGAAGCTGGCGACCCCGATCCCGCTGACCAGCGCGGCCAGGTAGAGCAGCGGCAGCGTGGGCAGCACGCCCAGCGCGGCGACGCCCGCGCCGGCCAGAAAGATTCCCAGCGCGATCAGCCACGGCATCGAGTAACGATCGGCCAGGTGGCCGATGCTGGGCTGGATGACCGACGAGGACATCGCTTGGGCGAAGACCAGCCCGGTGGCGGCCGCGATCGTGATGTGGTCCTGGGCGATCAGGTACGGCAGCAGCGCCGGGATGAAGCTCTGGTTCGCATCGTCGACGACGTGCGCGCCCGCCAGCAGCACCATGGAGCGCGGGTCGAAGCGGGACATCGAGCCTATCGTCCCATGCCTGGACGGACCGTGCATGCGAGCAAAGTCGCTCAGGCACCCCCAGGACGGAGCCGACGCAGCAGGGCGGCGAAGCGCGGGTCGCTGCGCATCGGGTCGAACTGCGGATGGTGGAGGGCCAGCACGATCCAGGGGTCGCGCTCGGTGCGGCCGCGCTCGAGCAGTCCCAGGACGTCATCCGTCTGGCCGAGCGCCTGTTGGACCAGGGCCAGGTTGGACGGCGAGACGTAGCGTCCGCGCTCGGCCAGCGCGCGCAGCTCGGCGACGATCGCGACGGCGCCGGCTCGGTCGCCCCGACCGGCCAGCGCCGTCCCGCGCAACGCCAGAAACTCTTGCTCGTAGCCGTCCGGGTGGGGCTCGTGAACCAGCTCGAGGACCTCGTCGTAGCTGCCCGCGAGCTGCAGCGCCTGAGCCAGGTAGAGCCGGGCGTGCGCCGAGGCGGCGTCGCGGGCGCGAATGGCGCGCAGCCGTTCGACCGCCTCCGGGTAGCGCCGCTCGAAGGTCAGGGTGACGGCCAGCGTCGTCTGGACGACCGTCGAGAACGGCTCGGCGGCGGCCGCCGTCGTGAGGATGCGGGTGGCCTCGGCGGTGCGTCCGTCGATCAAGTGCAGCCACGCCGCGAAGATGGCCGGATCGCTCTGGTCGGCCTCGACGGCGGCCGCCTGCGCATACCAATTCGCGGCAGCCGCGAAGTCGCGCTCGTAGTAGCACGCGACCTGACCCAAAACCAGGTACGGCTCCATCGCCGGACCGGCCAACGCCAGCGCCGTCTGCGCGGAACTTTGCGCCGGCCGATACGCTTCGTGCGGCGGCACGAACAGGTACTCGGCGGAGAGCGCGTACGCGCGCGCCAAGCCCGCGTGGGCCGCCGCGAAGCGCGGATTGACTTCCAGCGCACGACGATAGTAGTAGATGCTGCGATGCAGCGCGTCGGCGGTGCGCTTCTCGAAGAAATAGCGCGCGCGTGAGTGCCAACGCCGCGCCGCGACGTCGCCGCCGCCCATCTCGATCTGGCTCAGCGTCACGCGCGCGACGAAGCGGTAGTCGTCGCGATCGGTGATGATGAACGTCTCGCGCGGCGAGTACCGGTTGAGCACCTCGCGCAGCTGCTCGACCTCCGCGCGTATCATCGCCGGCGGCGCCGGAATGCCTTGCCCGACCACCTCGGCGACGTCGAACAGGGTGACCGTCTGCCCGGCCTTGCGCACGAAGTACTCCAGCAGCTCGAACATCCGCGGCTGCAGGCGAATCGTGGTGGCGTGGGAGTCCAGCGTGCGGGCGAACGTGTCGAGCGTGAACGGCCCGAACGCGAAAACCTCGAGCGCCTGCTCCGGGTTGGTCACCGAGCGTCCTTCTGCAAGCAGTGGCAAGGCGCTTGCCGAAATCGCGTCGGATGGCGATTCTCTCGGTGGACGCGCTCGAACGCACCGTCGTCACGTGCCGCCGCTGTCCGGAGTTGCGCGCGTACTGCGCACACGTCGGCGCGACGAAGAAGCGCGCGTTTCGCGATCAGACGTATTGGGCCAAGCCGGTCCCGGGCTGGGGCGATCCGGACGCGCGCGTGCTGCTGGTCGGCCTGGCTCCGGGCGCGCATGGCTCAAATAGGACGGGGCGCCCCTTCACCGGGGACGGGAGCGGCGAGTGGCTGTATCGCGCGCTCCATCGCGCCGGGTTCGCCAGCCAGCCGCATGCGATCGACCGCGACGACGGCCTGGTCCTGAGCGACGTCTACATCACCGCGGCCGTGCGCTGTGCGCCCCCGGCGAACAAGCCGACGCCGGCCCAGCGCGCGCGGTGCCTGCCGTACCTGCGCGACGAGCTGCGCGCCCTACGGGCCGTGCAGGTCGTCGTCACGCTTGGCAAGTTAGCCGACGACACCGTGCACTCGCTCATTCGTGAAGCGCAGGGTCAGCGCGGTCCGCGGGCACCGTTCGCGCACCTGGCCGAGAGCGCGGTCGAGCTGCCGGGCGGCCGCGCCGCGACCGTGCTGGCCTCCTATCACCCCAGCCGTCAGAACACCAACACCGGCGTCTTGACCGAACCGATGCTCGACGCCGTCTTCGCGCGTGCGCGCGCGCTGCTCACTGCTGATTGACCCGCGCACATCGTGGGTATTGCGAGTGCGACCGACGTCACGACCGTGGCGTGCGGCCGGTTTCGTGCGTGCTTGGCAGGCATACTGACTCGCGGCGCTGGGTACTTTCGCGATCGCTATGGAGTTCCGCATCGACGACAAAGACCTGAGCGCCTTCCTGGTGTACGCGAGCCGCGAGCGTAGTCTCGACGCGTCGCTGCGAGCAGCCAACCGCTACGGTCGCTCCGACGAACATCGCCGTTCGATCGACGCGCTGCGCGAGCTCAACAAGAAGATGCTCTTCCGCGAGACCCGCCGCAACTCGCACTTCTTCTGACGCTTCGGCCAAGCTCATGGGCTGGTCGCCGACGCCAGCGCGCTCGGCGACCAGCTACGCGAGCCGCAGTTGATCTTCTGCCACTTTGCTGTGATGCGCGTACGTCTTCCAGGAGATATCGTAGGCGGCGGACTGATTACCCCAAGCCGTCCACCCCTCTCGAGTTCCGCGGGCAAAAAGTTCTAGGAAGGGCCCGCGGCTGCACGCCTCAACGAGCTCATACAACTCATCCGGTTTCCGACTATGCTCACGCTTCCGCGTCTCTAGCATGTTGACTTGCCGACGACCTGGGGCTAGAGTTCGAGCATTCTTACCCTTGACTCCGAATAACACAAGCTCGGTTACGTTCCGAAAATAGAAACCCACCCCACGCCCATCAGAGCCTCCATCCTTGCGGACTTTGTGCCACACAAGGTTTGTTTTGTATCGGAAACCCCATGCTTCCATCAATCGAATCCCGTCCGGGAGCAAGGCATTCGGTACCCAGAGGTACAGGTGCGCGACGTCTGCACTAACGTCCGGCACGGGAAGCGACGCTATGTCCTCAAGCGTCATCGTTTCGTAGCGGCTGAGGCGCCTGTGTTCCGGTGCCATCTTGCCGGTTCGATTTTGAAACCGCCAAGGTGGATCGGCAAGAATAGTCCCGAACCGTTTGCCCGACGTGCATCTAAGTAAGTCGCGCGACGCTGCCTTATTCATGATTCGCTCCAATCGGATATACACGCCGGACGAATGCCTAGAGCCAGCACCGGACATCCGCCGTTCCTACCAGAATTGAGTCGATAGAGCAACTTGCCCATCCACGTCGTGCTCGCGCCGTACTTAGCCGCCGTCGGCTTTGGATCGCCGTCCTCGTTGACGGCAATCTTCCCCGTCTTTGTGAGCGCTGGTCCAAGCTTTTGAAACACCGGGTTAAGGTCGCCTGAACGTGTCACCAGGACCGCAGCATCGATGATGCCACACTCCCAGAACGCGCGAAACGCGTAGAGATCCCGGTCAAACGTTTGGTCCTTGCTGTTCCACTCCAAGTCGAACGCAACGCGCTCCTTCACGTAATCGATCTTGTGCGCGTCGATGAAGCGCTCGCGCGTCGTCTCTGCCGACTTCGAACCGCGCGAGCGCACGAGTGTTCCGCGACGATTGAGACGCGTCGTCTCTTCAAGCCAGGTTAGATAGACTCGCAAGTCCGCGCGAATAACCGTTTCATGCCATCCGTCTGGTCGAAGCATCGCGCTAAAGGCCTTGGGAATATCTGACTCGTTCCCGCCGGGCATGCGAATCTGGGTCGTGGTCAGGGTAAACGAACCGAGCGCGGCCAAGAGCTGCTCGAATTCAGCCTGACGAGTTTCTGAAAGTATAAGTGCCGCATTGCGGTAACTGTACACCTCATACTTTTCCAAAATGTGAACCGGAAGCTTCGAGCGGACGAGAGCCGGAGGGTCCGCATTCTCGTTCGGCGCCGAGGCGACATCGGAACTCTCAACAAGGAGAGAAAAAGCGTCGTCAATTTCGGCGTCGCCAGACCCGAGATCGTCGTCCAAGCTACCCCCAATACCCGACCGACCGGCTGGCCCTCGCCGCCGGATCTGGCGCGTGAATCGAACACGCGTACGTTGTTGTTATCCTATGCTCTTCTGGACGTTTCGTCAACGCGTGTCAGCCGAACAAGTCCACCGGAGACCATAAAGGCAGGGTCCTTCCGAAGATCACGCATGCAAGTCGTGCGCGGCGTCTTCCTCGTAGCGCTCGCCGTGGTGAGCTCGGGATATGACTCCGACAAGCCCCGCCACAGGTCTCGGGTCGAGCACACGGTATCTAGGTGGTGCGCTTTCAGCCAAGCCTCGGCGGCACGGGCGAAACGTGATCTCCTTCGCACGGCTATCCTTGCGGGACGATACGCAGGCCCAAGTCGGTCAGGGCCTGCGCCGGAACGGTGGACGGCGCGTCCATCATCACGTCGCGCGCCACTTGATTCTTCGGGAACGCGATGACGTCGCGAATCGACGTCTCGCCGCAGGCCAGCATCACGATGCGGTCGATCCCGAGCGCCATCCCGCCGTGCGGCGGTGCACCGTAGCGCAGCGCCTCCATGAAAAACCCGAAGCGGTCCGCGATCTGCTCCTCGCTCAGCCCCAAGCGGCGGAAGACGCGCTCCTGGAACGCGGGCGTGTGGTTGCGGATCGAGCCGCTGCCCAGCTCGTAGCCGTTGAGCACCAGGTCGTAGTGCTGCGCGGTGATCGCGAGCGGATCGCTCTCGAAGAGCGCTTCTTGGCCGGGCAGCGGCGCGGTGAACGGATGGTGCGAGAAGGTGATCTCGCCCGTCTCTTCGTCGCGCTCGAACAGCGGGAACCCGAACACCCAGCAGAACGCGAACGCGTCGGCCGGCCGCAGCCCGAGCCGGTCGCCGATCTCCAGCCGCAGCTTGCCGGCGACGTCCGAGGCCGCGCGCGCCGTGTCGCCGACGAACAGCAGCGCGTCGCCGTCCTGCGCGCCGGTGCGCTCGCGCAGCTGCGCCGCCAGCGACTCGTCGACGAAGCGCGCGATCGAGCCCTTCACGCCCTCGGCGCTGAAGGTCACGTACGCGAGGCCCTTGCCGCCGAAGGTCTTGGTCAGCTCGGTCAGCGCGTCGAAGTCGCGCCGTGAAAGCGCGGCCCCGCCGGGCCAGCGCACGGCGGCGACGCGGTTCGCCGCGCTCTGCGCGAGGGTCGCGAACAGCGAGAACGCACCGCCGGCGAACAGATCGGCGACGTCGGTCAGCTCGAGCCCGAAACGCAGGTCGGGCTTGTCCGAACCGAAGCGGCGCATCGCTTCGGCGTAGGTGAGCCGCTCGAGCGGCGGCACCGCGACCTCGAGGACGCGCTGCCAGACGTAGCGGATCGACGCTTCCATCACCGCCATGACGTCGGCTTGCTCGACGAACGTCATCTCGACGTCGACCTGGGTGAACTCCGGCTGGCGGTCGGCGCGCGGATCCTCGTCGCGGAAGCAGCGCGCGATCTGCATGTAGCGGCCCATCCCGCCGATCATCAGAATCTGCTTGAGGATCTGCGGCGACTGCGGCAGCGCGTAGAACGTGCCTTTGTGCACGCGCGAGGGCACCAGGTAGTCGCGCGCGCCTTCGGGCGTCGACTTGATGAGGTTCGGCGTCTCGATCTCGAGGAAGCCGTGCTCGTCGAAGTAGTCGCGAATCGCTTTGACGATGCGGTGGCGCATCAAGAGGTTGCGCTGCATGCGCGGGCGCCGCAAGTCCAGATAGCGGTAGCGCAGTCGCACTTCTTCGGCCGGTTCTTCGTCGGACGCGATGACGAACGGCGGCGTCTCGGAGCGATTGAGGATCTCGATGCCGCCGGCCGGCACCTCGACCTCGCCCGTCACCAGGCGCGCGTTCTCGGTCCCGGCCGGGCGCCGGCGCACGCTGCCGTAGACGCGCACGACGTCCTCGCTGCGCAGCGTCTCGGCCGCGGCGAAGATCTCGCCCATCGATGGATCGAAGGTGACCTGGGTGATGCCGCTGCGGTCGCGCAGATCGATGAAGATCAAGCCGCCGTGGTCGCGCCGGCGATGCACCCAGCCGTTGAGCGCGACGCTCTTGCCGACGTCGGCGGCGGTCAGCGCTCCACAGGTGACGGTGACGAACGAGCTATCCACGTAAGGCGGCCTTGACTCCGGTGAGGTAGTGATATTGATACGAGAGCGTGCGCCCGAAGCCGGGCTCGGCGGCGCTTCGCTCGATCCAGCCGCGCAGCGGCGGCACGGCGTTCACGAGATCGTACAACGCCAGCGAGAGCGGTGTCATCCCCAAACGCAGGCGCACGTCCCACGCCGGGTGTTTGCGGTAGAAACGCACCGTCGAACGGCCCGCCAGCTCGTACTTCTTCTGCTGCTCGTCCCACGGGATGTACTGATAGTGGTAGTTGACCGCGCGCGGCTCGTAGACGATCGGCACGCCGGCGTGCTGCAAGCGGTAACCCAGCTCGAGATCCTCGTGGCCGTAGCCGGTGAAGCTCTCGTCGAACCGCCCGACCCGGTCGAGCTCGCTCTTGGGAACCGACGCGTTGCCGGTCAGGAAGTACAGCCAGCTCAGCTTCTTGGGCTGCTCGCCGTGCAGCGGCCGGCGCAGCGCCGGATCGTCGCGTTTGCGCAGGTACTCCTCGTACGTGTCGACCTGCACTTCCATGCCGACCACGGCGCGCACGCCCGGCCGATCGTGGTGCGCGAGGTGGCGCGTGAGCAAGTCGGGCGAGGCGATGATGTCGGAGTCGGTGAACAGCACGATCGCGCCGCGCGCCGCCGCGATGCCGGCGTTGCGCGCGCCCGCGCGCCCGCTGTACGGGCCGGGCAGGTGACGCACGAACGGGTGGTCGCGCGCGACCTCGGCGAGGTACGCGGCGGTGCCGTCGTCGGAGTTCGAGTCGGCGACGATGACCTCGTAGTCGCGCGGGCGATCCTGCGCGATCAGCGCGGGGATCATCAAGCGCAGCGTATCGATGCGGTTGTACGTCGGAACGACGACGGAGAGGCGCGGCAGTTCGGTCATAGCAGAGAGGCGACGGCGGCGACGATCTCGGCGCGCGAAGCGCGCAACGAGGCGTCGGACTCGTCCGGCGGTTTCCGCAGCACGGCGTTCGGCACGCGGTACGGCGACCATTCCTGGGAGGCCAGCCGAAACCAGGCGTGCTCGAACAGGACCACGGTCGGCACGTGGACGGCGCTTGCGACATGCGTCGCACCGGTGTCGATGGTGACCACGCAGGCGGCGCGTTCGAAGGCCGCCGTCCAGACGTGGAACGGCAGCTCGCCGCGCACCGCGTCGGCGACCCCGGCCGCGGCCACCTGTGCGCCCAGCTCGCGCGCGTCCTCCCCGTAGGTCGCGACCAGCGGCCGGCCCAGCACGCGCAGCTCGCGGAACAGCTGCAGGCAGCTGGCCGTCGTCGAGCCGCGCTCGGTCCAGCGGCGCCCCAGTTGGACGATGATCGGCGCCGGCGGCAGGTCGGCGACCGCCGCGCGGTCGGCGTCGGTGACCGGCAGCACCAGCTCGCGCGAGAGCGTCGTCGCACCGGCCGCCACGACCACCGCCAGCACCTGATCGACCTCGTGCGCGACGACGCGGCTGGGGTCGCGTTCGGCGCGCACCGGGTCGGCCTGCGAGAGCACGACCTCGCTCAACCGCAAGCGCAGCGACGCGCGCGCGGCCCAGCGCGAGGCGTAGGTGTAGCCGACGCGGCGGCGCGCGCGAGTCGCCGCGATCAGCCGATGATCGACGTCGCGCGGCGCCAACGCGACCGCCAAGTCGACGTCGTGGAAGCGCGCGCCGAACACCTCCGGCCGCACCTCGGCGGGGTAGTCGACGACCGCGTCCACGTCGGGCGAGCGCTCGACGACGACCGCGTTGTAGCGGCTGGCGACCAGCGTGACGTGCGCGTCGGGGAACGAGCGGCGCACCGACGCGATCGCAGGCGTCGAGAGGATCAGATCGCCGACGCGATCGGTCCGCGAGAGCACGATGCGCATGCGGTCTACGCGCGCTTCGCGCGGGCCAGCTCGTCGTAGTAGGCCGCGCTGGCCAGGAGGCGCGCGGCCGCGAGGCGCACCGTCGAGAGCCGCTCGTCCTCGTCCGGCGTGCCGACCATCCGTTCCAACCGCCCGACCAGCGGGCTGCGCCGCAACGCGTCGCCGAGCAGCCGCTGCGGCGTGGTGTCGCCGATCGCCAGCGCGACCCGCCAGCTCGGATGGAGCTGCTCGAGCCGCACCGCCGTGCGCGCCTGCGCGCGGACTTGGCGCAGCATCCCCGCCACGTTCGTTCCCTTGGGCCGCGGCTTGTAGTGGAACGCGACCGCGCGCCGGTTGAAGACGGCCTTGGTCCCGATCGCGCGCAAGCGCAGGCCGAGCTCGATGTCCTCCCAGCCGTACTCGCTGAACGACTCGTCGAAGCGGCCGCCCACCGCGTCGAGCCGCGCGCGGCGCACCGACACGTTCGAGGTCCAGAACCAGTTGGCGCTGTAGTTGCGCAGCGACCAGACCGGCGGCGGGAGCGCGTCGAACGACTCGGTGTTGATCACCGCGCCGCGCACGACGACGTCGCCGTGCTTGGCGTCGCTGCGCAGGTGCTCGGCGGCGAAGACGGGCGTCGGCAGCACGTCGTCGTCGATGAACGCGATGCGTTCTCCGCGCGCCGCCGCGATGCCGGTGTTGCGCGCGTTCGCCAGGCCGCCGTTGGGTTGGCGGATCGCGGTGAAGGCGCACGTCGCGAGCGCCTTGGCGCGCTCGATGACCGCCGGCGTGTCGTCGTGCGAACCGTCGTCGACCAGCACGACCTCGTACTGGTCGGGCGCCAGCGTCTGATCGAAGCACGCCTCGAGCACCCGCCCCAGCAAATGCGCGCGATTATACGTACACAGTTGAATAGTGAGTGCGCAATCATTCTGCGCTCGGTCTGTCAACATAGTGGTGTCAGTGGTCGGCGGGGATCAGCAGGCCGTCCAGGGCGCGCAGGATGCCGCGCGTGTCGAGCTCGCGCACGCAGGCGAAGTCGGGGCAGGTCTCCTTGCGATGGCCGGACGGGCACGGATAGGTGGCGCGCACGACGGCGACCCGCGCGCCGAGCGGTGCCCAGCGGTCGGGCTCGTCGGATTGCAGCGCGAAGATCCCGACCGTGGGCGCGCCGACGGCGGCCGCGACGTGCATCGGCCCGGAGTCCATCGCCAGCACCGCGCGCGCGCGCTCGGCCAGCGCGCCGAACGTGCCGATGGTGGTCGCGCCCGCGACCGGGGTGACGCCGCGGCCCGAGCGATCGGCGATCGCTTCGGCGATCGGCGCGTCCTGGGCGGTGCCGGTCACCAGCACCCGGACGTCGTCGCGCGCGCGCAGCGCCTGCGTCAGCTCCACGAACCCGTCGACCGGCCAGCGCGCGCGCTGCGCCGAGAGCCCGCGGGTCGGGTGCAGGATGACGAACGGTCCCTCGACGTCGTGCACGCGCAATAGCGCGTTCGCGACCTCGCGGTCCTGCGCGGTCGGCACGAACGCGGGGCGCGCGTCGGCGGCGTCGCAACCGAGCGCGCGCGCGTAGTCGAGCAAGATCTGGGTCCAGTGGCTCGTGCGGTCGCCCAGCTCGCTGCGCACCACGACCCGTTGGGTGAAGAGGCCGGAGTAGAGGCGCCGGGCCTGGCCGACTCGCTGCGCGATCCGCGCGCGCCACGGCAGCAGCGCCGTGCCGAGCGTGGCCCAGGTGACGACCGCCGCGTCGTAACCGGCGGCCAGCTTCGCTCCCCACGGCACGACCGCGTCGAGCTCGGGGATGCGGCGGGCGAGATCGGCGTGCGCGGGCAGAACGACGGCGTCGACCGCCGGCCAACGGGCGCGCAGGGCGCGCGCCACGACCCCGGCGAGCAGCGTGTCGCCGAGCCCTCCGCCGGCGGCCACCAGCAACGCCCGATCAGAACCCATCCTGCACGGCTTCGACCAGCGCGGCTCCCGTACCGCCGGCGACCACCGAGGCGCGCAGCATGCGCGACGAAGACGCCCACGGCCACCAGCGCCGGACTTGGTCGCCGAAACGAGCGTCCGGGAACACGTCGACGACCGGCGTCCCCAGCATCCCGGCGACGTGGGCGGCGCCGGTGTCGACGGTCACCACCGCCCGGGCGCCGTCGAGCGCGGCCACCCAGTCGGCCAGCCGGGCGAACGTCGCGACGGGGACGCCGAGCGCCCGTTCGGCCGAGGCAGCGTCGCCCGGAGCGGCGACGACCAGCAGTCCCGCCGGCTGGAGGCGCATGACCGCCGAGCGCAGCGCCTCGTCGGGGACGCCGATCGCGGCCCACTTCGGCCCCGCCTGCAGCAGCACCGGGCCGCGCTCGCGCGGCGGCGCGGTCGCGACGAACAGCGAGCGCAGCCGGGCGGCGTCGGTGGTCGGCCGTTCGGGTTCGACCAGGCCGCGGCCGAGCCGGTAGAGCACCTCGACCTCGTGCGCCGCCTCGCCGCCGATGCGCTGCGAGCGCGCGACCCGCGCGGTCGTGCGCGCGCGCACCCAGAGCGTCTTGAACGGCCGCGCCCAGCCGGTGGTGAAGCCGATTCGGCGCGGGATCGGCGCCGCCAGCGCGAACGCTTCGGGCTCCTCGCTGGCGATCAGCGCGACGTCGTAGCGCATCGCCGCGATCTCGTCCTTCGCGCGCGCGGTGCTGGCCGGCGTCGAACCGTGCGCGGGCCACGGAATTCGCTCGAGCACGTGCTCGGCGATCAGCACGCCCGGCGCGTAGAGCCCCGCGTTGCGCGTCGTGAGCGCCATCCCGACGGCGTGACCCGCTGCGCGCAGGCCGGCCACCAGTGGCGCGCAGACCGCGGCGTCGCCGATCCCGTCGAGCCGAACGACCAGGACGCGCACCGCGCTCAGTCGCGCAGGTGCGTGCGCAGCTCGTTCGTGTAGACGTTGTCGAGCAGCGCTTCGCGCGCCAACGTCTGCACGACGCGCGGCGCGTGCGGCGTGCTGGCCAGCCCGGCCAGCAGCGGCTGCGCGAACGGCGGCGCGAACACGCGCGCGCGCAGCAAGTTCAGCGCGTACGCGCCGGTGGCGAGCTTGACCCGCCCGGTCGGGTGCTTGCGCACGAAGCGCGCCGCCATGCGCGCCTTCTCGATCGCTTTCCCGAGCGCTTCTTCCAGTGACTCGGTCGTCGGCGGCTTGATGTGCCAGAGGTAGGCGTCCCAGGCGAAGGCGCGTTTGACGCCGTGCTGGCGCAGCCGCACGCCGACGTCGGTGTCCTCCCAGCCGTACAGGTCGAAGCTCTCGTCGAAGCAGCCGACGGCCCGCAGATCGTCGGTCGGCACCGAGACGTTGCACGTGACGAAGAAGGCGTTCGAGAAGTTGGCGGCGCTGGGCACCGGGCGGTCCGCCGCCGAAGGGACGTTGACGATCGGCCCCGAGACCGCCAGCGCGCCGCGTCCGTCGTGCGCCCGCGCGTGCGCGGCCAAGAACGTCGGCGGCAGCACGACGTCGTCGTCGACGAACACGACGTGATCGCCGCCGGCCTGCGCGATCCCCGCGTTGCGGGCCTTGCCGCGATTGGGTTCCGCGACGTACACGTAACGCGCGTCGTGCGCGCGCGCGACGGCGGGCGTCGCGTCGCTCGAGCCGTTGTCGGCGACGACGATCTCGAACGGCGGCGCCTCGACCTGCGCGCGCAGCGAGGCCAGCGCGCCGTCCAACAGCGGCGCCCGGTTGCGGGTCGCGATCACCACCGAGAGGTTCACGCGGCCTCGCCTTCGAGCAACGCCCGCGCCATCCGCTCGGCGGCACCGGCTTGGCCCGCGTAGAGGGCCCGCAGCTCGGCCCCGGTCTGCGCGCACCAGGCGGCGTCGTGCCAGCGCTCGGCCGCGGCGTGCGCGACCTGCGAGGGCAGCAGCGTCCCGATGATCTCGAGGTCGAGGGTACGCCCGGCGTCGATGTTCGGCTGCGCGAAGTGCGTGAAGCGGCGGGCGACGGCCAGCGCGGCGGCACGTTTGATCGGCGTGCCGATCAGCGGCAGCTTGCCGACGTACTGCAACGGGCCGCCGATGACGGCCAGCTCGGGCGCATTGAACGGCGTGCAGACGACGGCCGGGACTCCCAGCGCCGCCAGCTCGATGACCTTGGTGCCGGGGATCGAGATCGCGAGCCGCGCGCGCGACGCCGCGCGCATCGCCGCGCGCACCAGCGGAAAGCGTTGGCCGTCGGCGACGATCGCACCGTCGAGCAGCTCGGCGTGCACGCCGTAGGAGAGCGGATGGATGCCGCCGCGCCGCAGCGAGACGCGCAACTCCTCGTCGGTCACGAACGGCGAGCCGGCGAACGCGATCGGCACCTCCGGCAGCATCCGGCGCAGGTTGAGCGCGACCCGCACGAACAGCGGAAACACGTTCGCGACCTCCAGCTTGCGCGAGCCGGGGAACAGGACGATCCCGTCGCGCGCGTCGTCGCTGGGCGGATCGCCGAACGCGCCGGCCGCCTCGCCCAGCGCGCCGTCGATGGCGAGGTTGCCGACCACCTCGATGCGCTCGGGCGGCGTCCCCCAGCCCAGCAGCTGCGTGCGGTTGGCCTCGTCGACGGCGAACACGCGCGCGAACAGCTTGGCGTACGAGCGCCGCGAGAACTTGTACGAGGTTGCGACACCGCCCAGCCGCGCGTGCACGCGCGCCGCGTGCGCGAGGTCCCCGCCCAGGTACTGCACGCGGTCGACGCGCTCCGGCAAGCCTGCGACGCCGCGCCCGAGCGCGAGCCGCAGGTAGGCCGCCGGCGGATAGGCGTGCACGCCGGGAAACAGCGCCTCGACGTACCCCGCTTCGTGACCGGTCGCGAAATCGTCCGGCACGCCGATGACGTGGATCTCGGTCGCCGGGTCGCGCGCGCGCAGCGCTGCGACGAGCGGCCGCACCCACCCGGCGAACTCGCCCGGCCCGTTGGCGGTCATCGCGATGCGCACGGCGCGCTAGCTCTGCGCGCGCACGCGCGCCAGCAGGTCCGTCGTGCTGCGGCCGGGCTGGTGCGGGGCCAGCACGATGTGCCCGCCGTGCGACTCGACGACGTAGCGTTCCGGCAGCTCGTCGATGCGGTACTGCGCGCTCTTGACGTGCACGTCGGGCGCGAGTCGGTCGAGCGCGACCTCGGGGGTGCGTTCGGCGAAGCCGACGATCGCGTCGACGCTGCGCAGGGCGGAGAGCACGCGCGCGCGATCGTCGAAGCCGACAATGGGGCGGTCCGAGCCCTTGCCGAGCTGGCGCACCGACTCGTCGCCGTTGAGCAGCAGCAGCAGCACGTCGCCTTGCGCGCGCGCCCAGGCCAGATAGCCGACGTGGCCGGCGTGCAGCAGGTCGAAGACGCCGTTGGTCGTGACCACGGTGCGGCCGGCCGCGCGCTGCTCGTCACGCCAGCGCGCCGCCTCTTCGAGCGAGAGCACGGGCGCGAACTCAGCCACCGTTGGCGTGCTCCAGCAGCGCGACGATCTCGGCCGGGCCGGCGGTGGCGGTGCCGAGCTTCTCGACCACCGCGCCGGCGGCGAAGTTCGCCAGCTGCGTCGCCGACTCGGCCGGGATCCCGGCCGCCAGCGCCAGCGTCAAGACGGCGACGACGGTATCGCCGGCGCCCGACACGTCGTACACCGTGCGCGCGACGGCCGGAACGTCGGCGCGTTCCCCGCCGGCGCCGAACAGCGACATCCCGTGCTCGCCGCGGGTGATCAGCACGTAGCGGCAGCCGAGCTCGGCCAACAGCGCGCGCCCGGCCCGCTCGAGCGACGCGTCGTCGGTGATCGCGATCCCGCTGGCGCGCGCGGCCTCGCCGACGTTCGGCGCGATGCACGTCACGCCGGCGAAGATGCCGATGTTCTGCGGCTTGGGGTCGGCGACGACGACCGGGGCGCCCAGCGCCGCTTCGACCAAGTCGCGATGGAACAGCCCCTTCGCGTAGTCGCTGAGCACGACGGCGTCCGCGTCGCGCACCGCCGCGCGCACGGCGTCGACGACGCGCGCGCGATCGTCGGCCCCCAGCGGCGCGACCGACTCCCAGTCGGCGCGCACGACTTGCTGGTTGTGCGCGACCACCCGCGTCTTGCGGGTGGTCGGCCGGTCGCGCAACACGACTATCCCGCGCGTGTCGACGTCGATGGCGGCGAACAGCTCGCGCACGCGGTCGCCTTCACCGTCGCTGCCGACGCCGCCGACGAACGTCACCCGCGCGCCCAGCGCGCGCAAGTTGTTGGCGACGTTGCCGGCGCCGCCCAGGGTGAAGGTGTGCTCGCGCACCGCGACGACCGGAACCGGCGCCTCCGGCGAGATGCGCGAGACGTCGCCCCAGATCCACTCGTCGATCATCACGTCGCCGACGACGACGACGCGCCGCCCGGCCATCCGCGCCAGCAGCTCGGTCGCGCGTGACGCCGCGATCACCTCAGCCACGGGCGACGATCCATTCGGCCGCCTCGAGCAGCGTGCTCGCGCGCAGGTCGGGCTCGGGGCCGGCGTAGGGATACGGCCCCGGCACCAGGATGCCGGGAACGCCGACGGCGTGCCCCAGCGCGACGTCGCTGCCGCGGTCGCCGACGACCGCGCCGCGGCCGCCGGAAAGGTCGAGATCCAAATCCGCGACCGCGCGTTCGACCAGGCCGGGCGAGGGCTTGCGGCACGTGCAGCCGGCGTCGTAGTGCGAGCACCAGTACCAGCCGTCGACGCCCGCGCCCGACGCCTGCAGTTGCCGATCGACTTCGGCGTTGACGGCGCGCACGTCGTCCTCGCCGAAGTAGCCGCGCGCGATCCCCGATTGGTTCGAGACGACCACCAACGCGTAGCCGCGCGCGCGCAGCAGCGTCAGCGCCTCGACCACGGTCGGCAACACGGTGACGCCCGACGGCTCGCCCAGAAAGCCCTTGT
Source organism: Candidatus Sulfotelmatobacter sp. (assembly GCA_035504415.1). NCBI lineage: Bacteria > Pseudomonadati > Acidobacteriota > Terriglobia > Terriglobales > Candidatus Korobacteraceae > Candidatus Sulfotelmatobacter > Candidatus Sulfotelmatobacter sp. The sequence continues at coordinate 113,516 of DATJRY010000013.1, forward strand.
CCTCGATGATCGTTCCGTCGCGGTCGAGGAAGACCACCGCACGGCTCACAACGGTCCGGTCCGGAAACGCTCCATGCGAATCCAGAGCCGCTGCGCCACGTCGAGCGGAACGCCGGCGTGCGTCAGGTCGGCGGTGCTGAACGCGCCGGGGAACCTCTTGAGCACGCACCAGCGCTGCCCGCTGCGGCGCAGCGCCGCCTCGCGACCGTCGGCCGCGCGCAGCGCGACGTAGTCGCCCGACGCGACGATCGACGACGCCCGCGCGGGCGGCGCACCGTGCTGCGCGAACGTCATCGCCCCGGGGCTCTGGTAACATGCGGCCGGCCCGCCGTGGTGGACGGTGGCGGTCACGCGAAGAGCAGCTCCTGTTCGACCAAATCGCAGACGATGTGCCCCATCGTGATGTGGACCTCTTGGACGATCGCGCTGTAGCCGTCGGGCCCGACCAGGGCGTAGTCCGCGATCGCAGCCACCGGTCCGCCGCCGTTGCCGGTGAAGGCCACCGTGGTCGCGCCGACTTCCTTGGCGCGGCGCAAGCCGGCGACGACGTTCTTCGAGGTGCCGCTGGTGGTGATGCCGACCACGACGTCGCCCGGGCGCGCCAGCGCTTCGACCATGCGCGCGAACAGCTGCTCGTAACCGAAATCGTTCGCGATCGCCGTGACCGCGGAGGTGTTGACGGTGAACGCTTCGGACGGCAGTCCGCCGCGCTCGCGCAAGAAGCGGCCGCTGAACTCGGCCGCGAGGTGCTGCGCGTCCGCGGCGCTGCCGCCGTTGCCGAACCACCACACGCGGTGGCCCTCGCGAAACGCGCGCGCGATGGCGCTCGAGATCGCTTCGACCTGCGCACGATAGTGCGGCCGCTCGAGCTGACCGCGCCGGTCGGCGAGCAGCTCGTCGAATCCGCGGCGGCCTTCGATCACACTTCGATCCAAAACAGTTCCTGTCCCAAGCTCACGAGCTCGCCGTTCTCGACCAAGATGCGCGTGACGGTTCCGCTGTAGTCGCTGGTGATCTCGTTCATCAGCTTCATCGCCTCGAGGATACACAGCGCACCGCCGGCCTGGACGCGGCTGCCGACCTCGACGAACGGGTCCGCGCCGGGGGAGGCGGCGCGGTAGAAGACGCCGACCAGGGGCGCCGTGACGACGCGAACGTTCGGTGGCGGCGTGCGGCTCTCGCTCGGCGCCGGAGCCGGGGCTGCCGCCGCGGCCGGCGCCGCCGCCGCGGCCGGGGCCGCCAGAACGACCGGCGCCGGGGCTGCGACCACGGTGGGGTCGCGCCGCACGATCTCGATCTCGACCTCGCCGGTCCGCACGCGGATCGCGTCCAGGTCGAACTCCGCGGCGATCTCGCCGAGCGCGCGTACGCGCGCCGCCTCGTCCTGCTCCATCACAGCGTCACTTCGGCGAGGAGATGGGCGACTTCCGCCGACGGGCCGGCCAAGGGCAAGCGCCGGTCCTCCCGCGCCACCAAATCCCGCAGGACGATCTCGGCGGCCGCCAGCTCGGCGTCGCCCAGGATCAGGGCCCAACGGGCGTTGTTGCGGTCGGCCGTCTTGAAGTGCGCTTGGAGCTTGCGGTCCTGCCAGTCGGCGAAGGTCGGCCGCGGCACCCGCTCGCGCAGCGCGGCGACGATCGGAAACAGCCGCTCGCGCGCCGCGGCGCCCAGCGCGATGGCTTGGATCCCGACCCGCGGCGGGGCGTGGTCGCCGGCCGTCGCCGCGACCATCATCAGGAAGCGTTCGAGGCCCAGCCCGAAGCCGACCGCCGGCGTCGGCGGCCCACCCAGCTCGCCGACCAGGCCGTCGTACCGCCCGCCGCCGCAGACCGTGCTTTGCGCGCCCAGCGCGTTCGAGGTGAACTCGAACACCGTGCGCGTGTAGTAATCCAGCCCGCGCACGATGCGCGGGTTGACGACGTAGCGCAGACCCAGCGCGTCGAGATAGCCGAGCAGCGCGTCGAAGTGCGCGCGGCAGTCCGTGCACAAGAGGTCGATCAACTTCGGCGCGGTCTGGACGAACGGCAGGTCGCGCGCGTCCTTCGAGTCGAGGATGCGCAGCGGGTTGCGCTCGAGGCGGCGCTGCGAGTCTTCGCTCAATTCCGCCGCGTGGGGACGGAAATGCGCCAACAGCGCCTCGCGATAGCGCGGGCGGCAGACGGCGTCGCCGACCGTGTTGACGTTGAGCGTCGCGTCGTCGATCCCGTAGCGCGCGATCAGCTGTGCCGCGATCTGAATGACCTCGACGTCGGCTTCGGCGCCGGCGATGCCGAAGCACTCGACGCCGAACTGGTTGGCCTGCCGGTAGCGTCCCGCTTGCGGCCGCTCGTAGCGAAAGAACGGCCCGATGTAGTAGAGCCGTTGCGGCCCCTGCGCCAGCAGCTTGTGCTGCAGCAGCGCGCGCACGACGCCGGCCGTCCACTCCGGCCGCAGCGTCATGCTGCGCCCGCCCTTGTCGAGAAAGGTGTACATCTCTTTCTCGACGATGTCGGTCGTCTCGCCGACCCCGCGCACGAACAGCTCGGTCGCCTCGAACATCGGCGTGCGGATCTCGCCGTAGCCGAACCGGCCCGCGATGTCGCGGCAGTCGGCCTCCAGGCGGTTCCAGCGGGCAGATTCGGGCGGGTAGACGTCGTTGGTGCCGCGGGGGGCGCTGATCGGGTTCACGGTCGACCCGCCCCGTTCGCCACTTTAGGTGATCGCGCCCTCGCGCGGCTCGAGCAGCTCGACCGGAATCCCGTTGGGGTCCTCGACGAAGGCGATCCAGCGGGTCCCGCCCGGCGACTTCTTGGGCTCCTTGAGGATCTTGACGCCCAGCCCGCGCAGCCGCTCGATGTTGTCGGTCATGGCGCCGTCGACCTCGAGCGCCAGATGCTCGTAGCGGTTGCCCAGCTCGTACGGGGGGTGGTCTTCCAGGTCGTAGACCAGCTCGATGTACGCGTCCCAGCTCGACCCGACGAACGCCATGTCGGCGTTGCCGGGATAGTGCAAGGGACCGTCGAGCAGCTTGAGCCCCAGCTTGTTGACGTAGAAGTCGATCGACGCGTCCATGTCGCTCACGAAGATCGAGGTGTGCAGATAGCGCGGCATGATGCCGAAGCGCTACGACGAACGTGCCACGCCTTCCCACATCCGCGAGGGGACGATGCGCGAACTGACGGTCGCGGCCGAGACCGACGTGATGATCTGGAACGGCGTCGCGGTCGACCGCGGACGCGTCTTCGTCAGCGGGCCGCGCTGGGCGGGGACCGGCGCGCCGGCGGTGGCACGCATCGATGCCGGCAACACGCTGCTGCCGTATCCCGGCGCGGCCTGGAACGCGTGGCAGCCGGGCGCCGATCCGCGCGGCGCGTTCGTCAACGTCAACGCGATCCATCACGACGGCGCGCGCGGCCTGTGGATCGTCGACACCGGGACGCCGGCGTTCGGCGGCGACGCGGTGCCGGGGGCGACGAAGATCGTGCACGTCGACCTCGACCGCGATGCGGTCGTCCGCACGTATCCGCTCGGTCCCGACGTCGTTCGTCCCGGCACCTACACCGACGACATCCGCATCCACGGTGGGAACGGCTACATCACCGACGCCGGCAACGCCGGCTTGATCGTGCTCGACCTGTCCACCGGCGCCGCACGCCGCGTGCTCGACGGCCACCCGGCCGCGATCGCGCCGCCCGATCGCCCGATCGTCGTCGACGGCGACACGCTGTACGCGCCCGACGGCTCGCTGGCGCGCATCCAGAGCGATCCGCTCGAGCTCTCGCCCGACGGCGCGTGGTTGTGCTTCGGGCCGCTCGAAGGGCCGTGGTCGCGCGTCCCGACGCGCGCGCTCGACGATCCGTCGCTCTCCAGTGCGGAGCTCGCCGCGTTGGTCGAGCCGTGGGCCGATCTGCCGCCGATCGGCGGTTCGGCGATGGATGCCGACGGTAGCCTGTACTTCACCGATCTGGCCGCCTGCGCGCTCAAGCGCCGCGCGCCCGACGGCACCATCACCACGCTGGTACGCGACGGGCGGTTGCACTGGGTCGACGCGCCGTTCATCGACGACGCGCGCACGATCTGGCTGCCGACGCCGCAGCTCGACCGCGTCGCGCTGTTCCACCACGGCACCTCGCAGGTGCAGTGGCCGGTGCGGCTCTACCGCTTCAGCTTGGACTGATCCGCGTCGCGCCGCGTTCCCCGTCGATTTGGGCCTGCAGCCATCGCAGCAACCGGCGCACGACCACGACCAGCACGAGGCCGACGGCGAGGATGCCGCCGCCGGCCCACGGCAAGACCCGATCGCTCGCGACCCGCACGGCGGGAGTGGAGGCGAGGTCGGTGGCGACCCCACCGGCCGTGAGGTGGACGAGCGCTCCGCGAAAGACGGTCGCCTCCCCGGCGGTGCCCGGGTAGACGCTCTGCACGAACGCGTGCACGTTCGCGCCGCCCAGGTCCTCCGTCTGCTGCGTCCCGTCGGGAAAGCGGACCGTCACGTTCGCCGCCGTCGCCGTCCGCTGCGAGGGCGTCGCTATGGGTCCCATCACGGTGACGACGTCGACGGGAACGCGTACGCACTCCGCGGCGCTCGGCGATTGCGCGCGCACGCAGGCCGCCTTTGCATACGCCTGCGCGAGGGCGACGTCGCGCGGGAGCTGCACCACGCCGGCAACCAGGGCGATCACGCCGAACGTCAGCACGACGCCGAGCATACCGGTGGCGAGACAGCCGAAGAATCGCATCGTGTTGCCGCTTAGGGATGCGCGCCGGGAACCAACTCGGTCGCCGCGAGCATACCCGCGGCGTTCGCGGTGATCGTCGCGGCGGTGTTTCGCGGGACGACGAGCGTCTTGCCGGTCGCCATCGCAACCACGACGCCGCGCATGCGCAGCGTGCCGCTGCCCGCGAAGAACGTGTAGTAGCCGAGCGCGCCGGAAGCCGGAATCGGGTACGCCGCGTGCGGCGCGAAGCGCAGGATCTGGTTCGCGATCGTCAGCGTCCCCGGGCTCGGCACTTGATTCGGGAACTCGTTCTTGAAGATCGACACCGAGCCGGTCTTCGCGAGCGGCGGCGCACTCGGATCGTTGACCGGATAGTTGAAGTCCGATCCTTGCACCAGGAGATGGATGCCCAGATACGCCTGGTTCCCGGGACCGACGTCGCCGGCCGTGTGCACGCGGCCCTGCACCGTGTAGACCGTCAAGCCGTTGTGGGCCGGGACGATGGTCGGCGCCGATGCCGGCCGGCTCGGCACGCGATGCGCGAACCACCAGCTGGTCACGCCGCTCACGTTGGTGATGCACTCGGCGCCGTGGTGCGTATGCGCCTGCAGCCACGTCGGCGCGCCGGTCTGATAGATCTCTTGCCACATGTCCCAGGCCTTGGCCGGGGTCCCGTCTTCGTTGCGGATGCCGCCCGCCACGACGCAGCTGCCGCGATCGACGACGGTGATGCCCGGCACCGCAGCGGCCGGTGCCGCGAGCACCAGCATCAGCCCGAGGGCACCCAACCATCGCGTACGCATGCGCCGGGCTTTCGAGTGCCTGCTCGGCTTCCCTACGTCAACGAATCGGCGATCCGGTCGTTCACCAGTGGAAGCGCACTCCGAGGTCGCCCCGTGCACCGGCGCTGTGGACGCCCGCCGGCGCGACGGAAAACTGATAGCCGCCTTGCGCGTACAGGTCGTCGTGCTGGCTGATGCGCCAGGTCAGACCGCCCGCGGCTTCGAGCCGGGTCGTGCTCATGAGCAGCGGCGCGCCGCCGAAGCTCCCGAAATCCGTCTTCGCCAGGCCACCCCAGTCCCACCACACGTTCGCGCGCACGTACGGCTGCCAGAGCTGCGCGTGCGCGCCGGCGATCGTCCACTCGCCGCGCACGCCGACCCGTAACGCGGCTCCCGACGTCGCGCCCAGATCCACCGCGCCCAGCCCGTCGTTCGTATCGTCGAACGCGACGTGCTGCCAGACCAGCTGCAGCTGCGGCTCGAGTGAAAAGCGCCCGCTGCCGTGGAGCGGATCGCCCGTTTCCACCGACGCGACGAAGCCGTGGCCGGGCGTGGTCAAGTCCGTGTCGAGGGTCGTCGCGCGGGCGTCGTACCACGTGCTTTGCAGAACGGAGTCCACGTACCATCCGCCCGAGCCGTAGTGGATCCAATACAAGCCCGCGGCGTTCGTGTCGAGCGACGCGGTACCGGTTTGCGTCTGCGCGTAACCCGTTGCCGACCCGTTGGTGACCAGGCCGTCGACGTCCGCGCTCGCGTTCACGTGCGCGACGTACACGCCGACGGTATCGCGGCGCCCGTCTTGGCGGCGGCTGCGCCACAGGTCGACGCCGAACTGTTCGCCGAACAGCGAGCCGCTCGCGCGCGGATCAGCGAACGCCAGGTAATGGTCGTCGATCTCTTGCGCGAACGTGCGCCCCCACACGGCGTGCACCCAGCCTGACGCGTCGTCGGCGGGGTCGCCGGGTCCCAACGCGTTGCCGCGGCGCTCGTGCAGCGTGCCGAGGATCGCGATCCCCGCTTCGCGCGCGAGCGGCTGCAGCACGCCGTAGGTGGCGATTTCCGGCCCGATGATCGGATAGGTGCCCGGCGGCAGCACGGAGGGCGGCGGCTTGAGCGGCAGGTTGTCCTTGCCGTTCTCGGCCGGCCCGGGTTCCGCCGTCGGAATCGCCGGCAATGCCGTGGGCGAGGGCGGCGGGTTCGTCGGCACGGCGGAAGCGCTCGGCGTCGGTTCGGGTGACCTCGTCGGCACCGGCGTCGGCGGCCCGGGCGTCGGTGTCGGCGGCGCGGGTGTGGGTGTCGGCGGTGCCGGGGTCGTCGTCGGCCGCGGGGTTGGCGTAGGCGGAGTCGGCGTCGGGACCGGTGTCGGCGTCGGCGGGATCGGCGTCGGCACCGGCGTGGGAGTCGGCGTTGGCGGCGTTGGTGTCGGAATCGGCGTGGGCGTCGGCGGCATCGGCGTCGGTGTCGGCGGTATCGGCGTCGGCACCGGCGTGGGCGTCGGCGGCACCGGTGTCGGAACCGGCGTGGGTGTCGGCGGCGTCGGCGTCGGGGTCACGGGCGGTGCTGTCGGCGTCGGTTCCGCAGTCGGCGTCGGCTCCGGGGTCGGCGGCTCCGGCGTGGGCGTGGCGGTCGGCTCGGGCGTCGGCGGCACGATGAACGCGTCACGGAGGAACCAGTCGTTCGGATCGCTGCCGTCGATGCCGCCTTGGAAGAGCCGATAGTCGAATGCGCCCGCGCGCACGTCGTCGAGCAGCATGAACGCGTCGGCGTTCGTCGTCGCACCGTTGAGCGCGAGCACGATCGAGATGCCGTTTCCGGTCGTGAGCGCACCGGGACCGTCGGTGTTGCGGATCTCCAGACCCGTCGAACCCTGGACGACGCCGCCGTTGACGACGATGCGGTCCGACGGTGAGCTGTCGTCGCCGAGATAGGTATTGAGCACCACCCGGCCGCCCGAGCCGGTCATGTTGGAGACGACCAGCGTCAGGTAGCTGGACAGCTGCGTCGTCGAGCCGGTCGGCGGCGAGAAGACGACCGCACTGTCGAAGTTGCTCAGGTTCGAGATGACCGAGCTGCCGGTCATGTTCCAGGTCGTTCCGCCGGTGAGGTCGATGACGCTGGTGCTCGTGCTGTCGGTCAGCGCCGCTCCGGTGAGCTGGGAGCCGTCGGCGGCGAGCGTCAGCGCCGAGCCTTGCGACGCGCTCAACAGCACACCGTTGCGGCCCGTCGCCGTCACACCCGACGCGGTGATGGTGCCGCTTCCGCCGACGCCGGCGAACGCGGCCGCCGCGGCGTCGACGGTCGTACCGCTCAGCGTGAGCGCGTTCGCGGGGCCCTGCAGCAGAAAGCCGTTGCTGCTCGCGCCACTGGTGGTGACCGCGCCGCCGCTCATCGTCAGCGTGCCGCCGCTTTGCAATAGCGCCCCCGCGGCCGACGCACCGGTGGTGGTGATCGACGTGTCGGTCAGCGAGATGGAGCCGCCGGTGTCCGCGCGCACGCCCACCGTGTTGCGCCCGCCCGTCGCGATCGAGCTGCCCGCGTCGAGCGAGAGGGTGCCGCCCGCGGTGGCCTGCGCCCCGTAGCCGCCGGCGCTGGCCGGAACGCCGATCGTCACGGCGCTTCCGGACACCGTGCTGTTCGCGCCGCTGGCGAGGATGCCGATCTCGTTGTTGCCCGTGCCCGGCGCGGACACCGTCACCCCGTTCAGGAGGACGCCGCCACCGCCGGTCGCCTTGATGCCGACGTCACTGCCCGCACCGGAGATCGTCAGGGTGGTGTCGCTCGCGCCGAGCGTCCCGCCGGCGGACCACAGGCCCGTCTCGCCGCCGCCGTTTCCGCCGATCGTATACGATCCGCCGGTGAGCGTCCCGGTCGCACCGGTCGTCACCACCACGCCGACGTCGTTGCCGCCGCCGCCCAGCATCGTCAACGTCAAGCCGGTCGCCTCGATCGCGCTGCCGGCGCCACTGCCCTTGAGGCCGGTGTTGCCGCCGCCGCCGGGGTTGAACGTGATCGAACTCCCCGAATCGAGCGAAATCGTGCCGCCGCCGCCGGCGAACGCGCCGGTGCCCGCGCCGTAGCCGTTCATCTGCACGGTGATCGCGGTGCCGCCGATGAAGCCGTTCGCGCCGCTCGCCGACAGACCGGTACTGCCGCCGTTGGTCGCCGGCCTGACGGTGACGCCGCTCGCCGTGACGTTGCCGTTGTTCGCGGTGACGCCGGTCGATCCGGGCGAGAGGACGGTGCCGGGCGGGATCGTGCACGCTCCGCCGTTTTGCGTCACGGACGACTGGCCGTTCGAGGTGTTCACGGTGCAGTCGGCGGCGTTCGCGCCGCGGCCCTCGGCGGCGAGCAGCACCACGAGGATGGCACCCACCGCGCGCCTGCACGCCGACGGACGCCTCATCGTGTTTTCCGATGCGCTGCATCGACCATGCAGCGGCCCTCCACTGAGAACCGGGTGGAGGCAACAGCATGGCACGCGAGCGGCGCGCGATCCAGGTAGCCGGCACTCACCGCCAGCCGACGTATGCGCGAACCGAAGGCCCGGTCAGCCGAGATCTCGGATGCGCACCGGCGCGGGGACCGGTACGAACGTCGCCGCCAGCGCGCTGCACAACAGCAACCCGGCGATCACCGTCAGCGGCGTCCACTGCTCGTGGGTCGCCAGCGACGCGGCGACGCCGACGGCCAGCGCCGTGTACTCGACGCCGATGGTGGCGACCGAGACGCCCAGGCGGCGCACGACGGCGGCGAAGGCGGTCTGCCCGATCAGGGTCGAGCCGACGACGACCTCGCCGAAGAACCACCACGCGACGGTCGGCGTGTCGACGACGTGCGCGACCGCGCGCTCGCCGCCGGGCGCCAGGCCCAGCAGCCACATCGTCAGCATCGCGACGGTCCCGACGATGCACATCAACGTCGCCGGCCGCACCCGCGCACCGATGTAACGCAGCAAGCACGAGTAGGCGCCGAACGCCGCCAGCCACGCGACCAGCAGCGCGTCGCCGAGCAACCCCGCGCGATCGTCGCTCTGGGTGAGCGTCAGCAGCGCGACGCCGGCGATGCCGAGCGCGAGCGCGACGACGCCGCGCCGGTCCAGGCGCGTTCGGAACACCAGCGCGGCCAACGCCGTGTTGGTCACCGGCGTGAGGCCCAGGACGAACGAGACGTGCGCGATCGACGTCTGCCGTGCCGCCAAGGTGAAGAACAGCGAGACCCCGGCACCGAACACCACGCCCGCCGCGAGCGCCGCGATCCAGCGGCGCGGGTCGAGCCGCGGCGGATCGAGCCGCCACGCGACGGCGAGCCCGATCGCGAAGACCGGCAGCGTCCACGCGCCGCGCGCGACGGTGATCGTGAAGCCGTCGAAGATCGACGGCTCGGCCGCGAACAACACCTTGCTGGCCGGCGTCAACAGTCCCCAGCCGGCGCCGACCAACAGCACCAGCACGAAGCTGGTCACCCCGCGCGCGGACACGAGCTCGAGCGATCAGGCGCCGACGATGCGTGCGATCGTGAACGGCGCCGTCAACGCGGCACCGATCAAGAAGAACCCGACGAACACGCACAGCGAGCGCAACGGCCCGAAGCCCAGCAACGCCAGCACGATCGGCGCGACGAGCAGCGTCGTCGTCTCCAGGTTGTGGAAGTGCTGCAGCCGCCCGACCCCGTCGAGTCCCTGCTGTGTCCACAGCATCTGCGAAAGACGCCACGTCACGCCGAACGCCAGCGCGTAACCGACCAAACGAATGATGAAGCCGACCATTTTAGCGGCGCTCCGCCCCCGGCTGCGCGCCCGCCACGCGTCGCGCGGGGCCCCCGTTCCGACCTCGCATCGAACGTATCGGCAAAGCGTGATTCTGCTGCGCTCGGTCCATTACCATCAGTGGAGGAAGTAGCGGTAGGTGCTGAAGACGAGGGCGATGTCGCGTTCGTCGGCAGCGGCGATCACGTCGGGGTCGCGGATCGACCCCTGCGGCGCGATGACGGCCGTGCAGCCGGCGTCGGCGGCGGCGTGCAAGCCGTCGGGAAACGGAAAGAACCCGTCGCTGGCGCACGCCGCGCCGGCGGCGAAGTCGTGCGCCCGATGGGCGGCGATCTGGACCGCGCTCACACGATTGGTCTGCCCCGCACAGATACCACGCGAAACCCCGTCCCGGACCAACACCACGCCGTTGGACTTGACGTGCCGCACGATATCCCAGGCGAAGACGAGGTCCCGCCACTCGCCGGGGCTCGGCGCCCGCTGGGAGACGACCGTCCAGCGTTCGGCCGGCGACTGCGGGTCGTCGTCCTCGGCCAGCACGCCGCCCAGCGCGCTGCGGACGCGCAGCTCCGCCGCGATCTTCTCCGGCGCGCCGGGGCGAAAGCGCATGATGCGCAGCTGCTTCTTCTTGCGCAAGCGCTCGAGGGCGGCGGGCTCGAACGCCGGGGCTGCGACGATCTCGAGGAAGAAGTCCCACAGCGCGTCGACGGCGGCCGCGTCGACGGTGCCGTCGACGGCGATGATCCCGCCGTAGGCCGAGACCGGGTCGGCCTGCAGCGCCTCGCGCACCGCCTGGGCGACGTCGTCGCGCTCGGCGACGCCGCAGGGGACGGTGTGCTTGACGATCGCCGCGCGCCGCATGGCGTCGAACGGCAACGGCGAGGAGCCCGGGGCGAAGCCGTGCTGCGCGCGCACCAACAGACGCAACGTCGCGTCCAGGTCGAGCAAGTTGTTGTACGAGAGCGCCTTGCCGCCCAGTTGCTCGGGCAGCTGCGCCTCGCGCGCGAGGTAGAAGGCGGCGCGATCCTGCGGATTCTCGCCGTAGCGCAGCGGCTGCTCGATCGGAATCGTCAGCGCCAGCGAGCCGGGCAGCTCGTTGGCGACCAGTCCCGACTCGAGGTAGCGCGCGATCGCGCTGTCGTACTCGGCCGTGCGCTCGAAGGCGCGCGTCGCGAAGCTGCGGCGGGTCGCGTGATCGACGCCGCCTCGCCCCAGCGCCGCGATGTACGCGTCGTACTGGCCGGGATCGCTGAGCACCGTGACGTGATCGAAGTTCTTGGCGGCCGCGCGCAGCAGCGAGACGCCGCCGATGTCGATCTGCTCGATCGCCTCTTGCAGCGTCGCGCCTTCGCGCGCGACCGTCATCTCGAACGGATAGAGGTTGACGACGACGGTCGCGATGGTCGGGATGCCGTGCTCGCGCGCCTGGGCGCGGTGCTCGGCGTTCTCGCGGTCCTGCAGGATGCCGCCGAACACGTTGGGGTGCAGCGTCTTGACGCGGCCGTCGAACAGCGACGGATAGCCCGTCAGCTCGCCGACGTCGCGCACCTCGATCCCCTCGGCCAGCAAGTGGGCGCGCGTGCCGCCGGTGGCGAACAGCGGCGTGCCCGCGTCGGCCAGCGCGCGCGCCAGCGGGACGACGCCGGTGCGGTCGTAGACGGAGAGCAGCGCGGCGCCGGCGACCGGCGCGCGCGCGGGCTCAGGTGACGAGCGCGGGTTCACGGTCGTCCGCCGGCGGAGGCGGGGCGACGGGCTGTTCGTCGAGGGTCGCGCTGATGATGGAGCTCACGCCGGGCTCCTGCATCGTGACGCCGTACATGCGCTGCGCCAACTCCATCGTCTTCTTGTTGTGCGTGACGATCAGCATCTGCGCGGTGGTCGAGACGTCGCGGATCTTGGTCGAGAGCCGTTCGACGTTGGCGTCGTCGAGCGCGGCGTCGACCTCGTCGAGCAGGTAGAACGGTGACGGCTTGACCGCGATCAGCGCGAAGATCAGCGCCGAGGCCGTCATCGCGCGCTCGCCGCCCGAGAGCGCCGCCAGGTTGGTCATCTTCTTGCCCGGCGGCTGCACCGAGATCTCGATCCCGGTCTCGCTCAGGTTCTCCGGGTTGGTCTGCCACATCTCGGCCGTTCCGCCCGGGAACAGCTCGACGAACGTCTCGGTGAACTTCGCGCGCACGGCCTCGAAGGTCTCGTTGAACTGCACCTGACAGGACGCCTCGATCTCGGTGATCGTCGCCAGCAGGGTCTCGCGCGCGCGGTGCAGATCGTCCATCTGCTCGCGCAGGAAGCGCTCGCGCTCGGTCAGCTCGTCGCGGTCGGCCTCGGCGTTGAGGTTGACGTTGGCCTGCAGCCGCACCAGCTCTTCGCGCAGCCGCGGGACCTCGTCGACCAGCTCGTCGGGCTCGCCCTCGTAGCGGGCCAGCACGTCCTGCTGCTCCTCGTCGGTGGCCGGGTTCTGGGCGAAGGTCTGCTGCAGCATCCCCAGCTCGGCGTCGATCTCCGCCAGACGGCGGCGCCCCGACTCGCCGAGCGCGCCGGCCTCGCGGTCTTCACTCTGCGCGACGCGCTCGTCGGCCTCGCGCTGGTGCGTCTCGTCGGCCGTCGCTTCGCGCGCGGTGCGGGCGGTCTCGAGCGTCGCGTCGGCCGCGGCGACGGCGGCGCGCGCGGCGGTCACCGCGGCGTCGAGCTCGGCGGTCTTGGCGCGCAGCGAGTCCAGCTCGCGCATCATCGCCTCGCGCGCCGACGCGGCGCGCTCTTCGTTCACGTCCAGCAGTCCCAGCCGCGTTTGCGCGCCGTCGCGTTCGGCCGTCAGCGCCGCGATCTGCTCGCGCAGGGCGCTGCCGGCGGCGACGATCTCGACCTGCTCGGCCTCGACGGCCGCGATGTGCTCGCGCGCCCGCGCCAGCGCGGTTTCCAACCCCTCGCGCTGCGCGGAGAGGTCGACGTGCTCCTCGGCGACCCGCTCGAGCGCGTGCAGCCGCGCGTGCACCTCGTCGCGCTGCGCGGTGGCGGTGATCCCGTGGGCGGCGGCGGCGCTCAGCGCCGCGTCGAGCCGCTCGATCTCGCCGACCAGCGCTTCGAGCTGCGTGCGCACGTCGCGCAGCGCGACCTCGGCCTCGTTGGCCAGACGAGTCGCTTCTTCGCGTTCCGCGGTGGCGGCGTCGAGCTCGCCCTTGGCCGCCGCGCCCTCGCGCACCACGGCGTCGAGCTGCGCGCGCAGCTGCGGGACGCGCTCGCGCAGCGTCTCGGCTTGCGCGCGCCGCGCCAGGATCGAACGCTCTTTGCGGAAGCGGCCGCCGCTGATCGCGCCACCGCCGCGAATCTCGTCGCCCTCGAGGGTGACGATCGAGTCGCGGAAGCCCTCGGCGCGTACCAGGCGGACCCCGGTCCGCAGCTCGTCGACGACCAGCACCCGGCCGACCAGATACGCGACGATCCCACGGTAGCGCGGTTCGGCCCGCACCAGGGTGTGCGCGTACCCGATGACGCCCTCGTGGCCGGCCAGCTGCCCGAGCTCGCGGCCTTCGCGCTGCGCCAGCGTGTCGAGCGGAAGGAAGGTCGCGCGGCCGAGCTCGCGCTCGCGCAACAGCGCCACCGCCGCTTCGGCGTCTTCCGACGTCTCGGCCACGATGTTCGAGAGTCCCGCGCCGAACGCGACGTCGAGCGCGCGCGCGTACCGCTCGTCGGTCGAGATCAGGTTGGAGACGACGCCGTGCAGGCCGCGCAGCTGACCGCGCTGCGCCGCTTCGACGACGGCGCGCGTCCCGTGCGCGTGCCCTTCGAGCGCCGCTTCCAACTCTTCGATGGTGTGCAGGCGCGATTCGGCGCCGGCCAGCTCCGAGGCCAGCTCGCGGCGGCGGCGCTCGGCGTCGGCGACGCGCTGCGCCGCGGCGTCGCCGCGCTCGCGGGCGACGCGCGCGCGCTCGTGCTGCGCGGCGACCTCGGCCTCGTACTTGGCGATCAGCAGCTCGCGCTCGCCGAAACGCGCGCGCGCTTCGTCGGCGCCGCGCGCGTGCGCGTCGCGCTCGGCCTGCGCGGCGGCGTGCTCGTGCTCGAGCCGGTCGATCTCGGCGCGCGCGCTCTGGATCTGCGCGCGGCGCTCGGCTTCGCTGGCGGCGCGCTGCGCGGCCAACGCTTCGACGGCGCGCAGCTCCTGGTAGATGCCGTCGAGCGCGCCGCGCGCCTCGGCGACGGCCGACGCGGCCGCCAACTCACGCTCGCGCGCGGCGTCGATCTGCTCGCTCAGCGGCACCAGCCGCTCTTCGACGCCGGCGATCTGATCGCGCAGCGTCTGGCGCTCCGACTCGACCCGGTCGCGGTCGGCGATCGACGCCGACGACTGGCGCTCGAGCCCGTCGCGCCGGCCGACCGCCGCGGCCAGCTCGGCCTCGAGCCGCGCCTGCTCCGCGCGCGCTTGCTGCGCGGCGGCCCGATGGCCGTCGAGCTCGAGCTCCAGCTCGTAGAGCTTTTCGCGCAGGATCCCGAGCTGCGCGCCCAGCTGCGCCGCGCGGGCCGATGCGGCGGCGCGCTTGTCCTCGTGCGTCGCCAGCTCGGCGGCGACGCGTTCGCGCTCGGCGCGCCGCGAGGCCGAAGCGCGCAGGAACGAGAGGATCTCCAAATCGCGCAGCCGCGCGGTCACCTTGCGGAAACGCTTGGCGCGTCGCACCTGCGTGTCGAGCTCGGGCGCGCGGCGCTCCAGCTCGGCGATGAGGTCGTTGACGCGGATCGCGTTCTGCTCGGTCGCCTCGAGACGCCGCAGCGCTTCGTGCTTGCGCGCCAGGAACTTCCCGATGCCGGCCGTCTCTTCGAACAGCGCGCGGCGTTCGGTCGGCTTCGAGGAGAGGATCGCGTCGATCTGCCCCTGCGAGACGATCGCGTACGAGCCGGGTCCCAACCCCGTGCCCATCAGCAGCTCGTGGACGTCGCGCAAGCGCACCGGCTCGCGGTTGATGTAGAACTCCGACTCGCCCGCGCGGTACGCGCGGCGGGTGATCTGCACCTGGTTGAAGTCCAGCGGCAGCCCGCGCTCGCGGTTGTCGAAGGTCAGGGTGACCTCGGCCATCCCCAGCGGCTTGCGGGTGTTGTTGCCGGCGAAGATGACGTCTTCCATCTTCTGCGAGCGCAACGAGCGGGTGGACTGCTCGCCCAGGACCCAACGGATCGCGTCGACGAGGTTCGACTTGCCCGAGCCGTTGGGGCCGACGACGGCAGTCGTCCCCTCGACGAAATCGAGCGTGGTGGCCTCGGCGAACGTCTTGAAGCCGAAGACCTTGAGGGATTCCAGGCGCATGCCTTAAACGGGCGCTCCGCGGTCGGGCGAACGGGGGGTACGAGGCCGGCGACGCTTGTCGAGCGCGATGACCCGGCCGTCGTCGTTCGACGCGCGAGCCGTCGATGCCTCAGGATGACGCTGGCGCAGCGTCCCCAGCGCCATCGCGGCGGCGCTCTGTTGCGCGCTCTTCTTGGAAGGACCGATCCCTTCGCCGAGGATCTCGTCGCCGACGCGGACCTGCGAGGTGAAGCGACGATCGTTGGGCGGCCCTTCGGCGCGCTCGAAGTAGAGCGGCGTCAGCCGCAGGACGGCTTGCGCGAACTCTTGGAGGTCGGTCTTGGCGTCGCGCTCGTCGTGATGACGGCGGTCGATCGGGACCAGGTGCTCCTTCTCGAGGAAACGGGTCGTCCGTTCCAGCCCGCCCGCCTCGTAGAGCGCGGCGAGGAAGGCCTCGAACGCGTCGGCCAGGATCGTCTCGTTGACGCCGGCGCGCTCCATCCCGGTGCCCAGCACGATCAGCTCGCCGAAGTTCAGCCGGCGCGCGGTGTCCGCGCAGGCCGCGCCGCTGACGATGGTCGCCTTGCGCCGCGTCAGCTCGCCTTCACTGGCCTGCGGATACTTCGCCATCAGCCAACGCGAGGCCACGAAGCCCAGGATCGCATCGCCGAAGAACTCCAGCCGCTCGTTCGAGATCAGCGACTGCTCTTTGGCCGCGCTGGCGTGCACGAACGCGGCCTCGATCGCGGCGCTCTTCGCCTCTTCGACGCCGACGCTCTTGAGCAGCGCGCGTAAGCGCGCGCGCCGTTTCTCGCCCGGCATGCTAACGGCGCTCCGCCCCAGGCTGCGCGCCCCGATGTATCTGCGCTCGGTCCATCACCGTTTACTCGTGTTTCGCGAACACGACGCTGGTGTTGTGACCGCCGAAACCGAAGCCGTTCGACATCGCGATGCGCAGGTCGGGCGCCTTGCGCGGCACGTTGGGAACGTAGTCGAGCGTGCAGGCCGGATCGGGCGTCTCGTAGTTGGTCGTCGGCGGGATGATGCCGTGCTGCAGCGCCAGCACCGTCGCGATCCCTTCGATCGCGCCGGCGGCGCCGAGCAGATGGCCGTGCATCGACTTGGTCGACGACACCGCCAGCCCGGCGTGGGCGTGGTCGCCGAAGACGTGCTCGATCGCCTGCGACTCGGCGGCGTCGCCGAGCGGCGTCGAGGTGCCGTGCGCGTTGATGTAACCGACCGTGTCGGGCGCGACCTCGCTGCGCGCCAGCGCGCGCCGCATCGCCAGGATCACGCCCTTGGACTCGGGGTCCGGCTGCGCGATGTGATACGCGTCGGCCGACTGCCCGTAGCCGAGCACCTCGGCGTAGATGCGCGCGCCGCGCGCGATCGCGAACTCGCGTTCCTCGAACACGACGACGCCGGCGCCTTCGCCCAGCACGAAGCCGTCGCGATCGGCGTCGAACGGCCGCGAGGCCTTGGTCGGCTCGTCGTTGCGCGTCGACATCGCCTTCATCGTGCAGAAGCCGCCCATCGCCGTCGGGATCACGGTCGCTTCGCTGCCGCCGGTGACGACCGCGATCGCTTCACCGAGCACGATCTTGTCGTACGCGATCGCGAAGCCGTCGTTGCCGCTGGCGCAGGCGCTCGAGACGGCGAACACCGGACCGCGCAGGCCGAAGGTCATTGAGACCTGCGCCGAGGCGGCGTTGGCCATGAGCATCGGGACGAAGAACGGCGAGATGCGATCCCACTTCTCTTCCGGCGCCACCGCCTTGACGGTGTCTTCGACGGTGATGATGCCGCCGATTCCGGTCGCGATGATCGAGCCGGTCTGCACCCGCACGTCGTCGTCTTCGGGGAAGTTGGCGTCGGCCATCGCCTCGCGCGCGGCGACCAGCGCGAACTGGGTGTAACGGTCCATGCGGCGCGCATCGCGGCGGCCGATCAGCGCGTCGGGGTCGAAGTCCTTGACCTCGGCGGCGATGCGCGTGGGCAGCTTGGTCGAGTCGAAGCGCGTGATCGGGCCGGCGCCGCTGCGGCCGTTGATCAGCGCATCCCAGAACAGGGGGACGGAATTACCGAGCGGCGTGACCGCTCCCAGCCCCGTGATGACGACGCGACGACGTTTCTCCAAAACAAGCCCCGATTCTCAGGTCGCTTCCATGCCCCTCCCCGCCGAGCGGCAACCCGGATTCCGTCACCTCAGACCGCGGGTGCGGTATGCTCGGAGGCAATGACCAGCGCGACCCGTCTCCCGGTCCCGCCCGGACCGTCGACGTTCACCGCCTTGACCCAGCTGGGGACGCTGCGCGGCAGCCTCACCCGGGTGCCCGGTTTTCTCGACCGCTCGGCTCGCCAGTACGGCCCGGTCACGTCGTGGCGGATGCCCAAGGCGCGCTGGTGGCTGTTCGACGACGCCCCCTCGGTCGAACGGATCCTGACCGCCGACGCCACCACCATCATCAAAGGACGCGGCACGCAGCGGCTGCGCCGGCTGCTGGGAGACGGCCTGCTGACCAGCAGCGAGCCGCTCCACCTGCGCCAGCGGCGCCTGGTCCAGCCGGCCTTCCATCGCGAGCGGGTCGCCGGCTACGCCGCGACGATGATCGACCTGACGCGTCAGCTGGCCGATCGCCTCCACGACGGCGAGACGGTCGAGATCGACGCGCTGATGAACCGGCTGACGCTGCGCATCGCGGCCAAGACGCTGTTCTCGATCGACGTCGCGGACGACGGCGACACGATCGGCCGCGCGCTGACCGAGGTGCTGGCGGTCTTCCCGGCCTCCCTCTCGGCCTACGGCGAGCTGCTCGACCACCTGCAGTGGCACCCGATCACGCGCCGCTTCAACGCCGCCCGCGCGCAGATGGACGCGGTGATCGCCAAGGTCATCGCCCAGCGGCGCGCCGCCGGCAACCCGGACTATGGCGACCTGCTCTCGATCCTGTTGACCTCGACCGACGAGGACGCAGGGGCGATGCCCGACGCGCTGGTCCGTGACGAAGCGCTCACGCTGCTGCTGGCCGGTCACGAGACCACCGCCAACGCGCTGGCCTGGGCGTGGGATCAGCTCGCCCGGGCGCCGGAGGCCGAGGCGCGCCTGCACGCCGAGCTCGACCAGGTGCTCGGCGACCGCGACCCCGAGCCGGCCGACGTCCCGCGGCTCACGTTCGCCCGCGAGGTGATGTCGGAGTCGATGCGGCTGCGCCCGCCGGCCTGGCTGATGGGCCGCTTCTCGCTCAAACCGCTGCAGCTGGGCGGTTGGGACGTGCCGGCCGGCTCGGTCCTGTTCGTCTCGCCGTTCGTCACCCACCGCAACCCGCGCTATTGGAAGGAACCCGACGCCTTCCGGCCCGAGCGCTGGTCGAACGGCGAGACGGCCGACCTGCCGCGCGGCGCCTACTTCCCGTTCGGCGGCGGCACCCGCATCTGCATCGGCGAGGCCTTCGCCTGGACCGAGGGCGTGTTGCTGCTCGCGACGCTGGCCCGGCGTTTCCGTTTCACCGCCCTGGACGCCGCCCCGGTGCCGCTCGACCCCTTGGTCACCCTGCGGCCCGGTCGGAAAATCCTCATGCAGGTCGCATCTCGGCAGCCCTCGCCGGCCTGAGCATTTCCGTCAGAGGCACCCGTGCCCGTAGGGCGTCCACCACATGAAGCCGGCGGCGGCGCTGACGGCCAACAAGCCGGTCGGGACGCCTACCTGTACGAGCG
This sequence comes from Candidatus Sulfotelmatobacter sp., assembly GCA_035504415.1. Classification (NCBI taxonomy): domain Bacteria; kingdom Pseudomonadati; phylum Acidobacteriota; class Terriglobia; order Terriglobales; family Candidatus Korobacteraceae; genus Candidatus Sulfotelmatobacter; species Candidatus Sulfotelmatobacter sp. The sequence continues at coordinate 132,746 of DATJRY010000013.1, forward strand.
GAAGCCGGAGCACGACCCGGACCTGCGGGCTGCCAAGGCCCTGAAGCGCCGCCGACCCGAGGAAGGCGATGATCCCGGCTACCAAACCGACCAGCACGCCGAAGCCGAGCGCGAGCGTCGTCGAGCAGTTGCCGTCGCCGGTGATGCTCGGGTCGTACAGGTACTCCCGCGCGACGTTGGCTACGAAGAAGGCCGAGGCAATCGCGAATGCCGTGAGGCCGGCTCGGGCCGCACGCCGGGCCAACGGTACGAACGGCCGGAGCGGCATGGGAGCACGTTCTCGGTTTGACCCGAAGGCCCCGCGTCTGGTATGATGCCGCGGCTATGTTCCGGTTCGACCTCCAGCTGTTCGCGTCCAAGAAGGGCGCCGGGTCCACGCGCAACGGGCGCGATTCCAACGCGCAGCGTCTGGGCGTCAAGCGCTTCGGCGGCGAGCTGGTCATCCCGGGCAACATCATCGTCCGCCAGCGCGGCACGAAGTTCTATCCCGGCGTCGGCACGATGATCGGCAAGGATCACACGATCTTCGCCGTGGTCGAGGGCCACGTGACGTTCTCGAGCTCGCGTAACCGCCAGCACGTGAACGTGGTCCCGGCGTCTTACGGCGCTGCGCCCTAGGCTGCGCGCCCCCCACGGCTTCGCCGCGGGGCCCCCGACTCGACCTCGCAACGACATGGTCGGGACGGCACGATCCCACGGCGCTCGGTCCATGACCAGCGCCGCTTTCGTCTAGCGTGCAGTTCATCGACGAGGCCACCATCGCGGTGGCGGCGGGCAAGGGCGGCGACGGCGTCGTCGCGTGGCGCCGCGAGAAGTACGTCCCCAAGGGTGGACCGGCCGGCGGTGACGGTGGGCGCGGCGGCGACGTCGTGCTGTTGGCCGACCCCGAGCTCGGAACGCTGGTCGACTTCCGTTTCAAGAAGCAGTTCGCGGCCGACTCCGGCAAGCCGGGCTCGACGTCGAACAAGTCGGGCCGCGCGGGCGAAGACCTCGAGATCCGGGTCCCGGTCGGCACGCTGGTCACCCGCACCGAGCTCGATGCCGAAGGCGCCCGCGGCCACTCGCGCCTGTTCGCCGACCTGAGCGAACCCTATCAGCGCGTGCGCGTCGCCAAAGGCGGCCGCGGCGGGCTGGGCAACCAGCACTTCGCCACCGCCGCGCGCCAAGCGCCGCGCTTCGCGTACAACGGCGAGCCCGGCGAGCGCTGCGAGCTCAAGCTCGAGCTCAAGCTGCTGGCCGACGCGGGACTGGTCGGACTGCCGAACGCCGGCAAGTCGACGCTGCTCTCCGTCGTCAGCGCGGCGCGGCCGAAGATCGCCGACTATCCGTTCACCACGCTCGAGCCGCAGCTGGGCGTCGTGCGCGTCGCCGAGTTCGAGTCGTTCGTGATGGTCGACGTGCCGGGGCTGATCGAAGGCGCGCACGAGGGCGCGGGCCTGGGCGACCGGTTCTTGCGCCACGTCGAACGCACGCGCGTGCTGGTCCACTTGATGGACGGCGCCAAGCCGCTCCACGACGTGCTGCACGACAAGGCGACGATCGAAGCCGAGCTGCAAGCGTGGAACCCGGCGCTGCTCGAGCGCCCGATGCTGCCGGTCATCACCAAGCTCGATCTGCCCGACGCGCGCGCGACGTTCGAGGCGCTGCGCGAGGACATCCCCAACTTGCGCGGCATCTCGGCCGCGACCGGTGAAGGCGTGCGCGAGCTGCTCTACGCGGCCTGGGAGACGATTCGCAACACGCCGCTGCCCGCACCGGTGCACCCGGAGCCCGCGCAGATCGAGCTGGTTGCCGACGAGCCGTTCGCCATCCACGTCGAAGACGGCATCTACGTCGTCAGCGGCGAGCGGGTCGAACGCCTGGCGCGCATGACCGACTTCGACTCCGACGAAGCGCTGGCGCGCTTCGAACAGATTCTCGCCAAGATGGGCGTCGAAAAGCGCCTGCGCGAGCTGGGCGTGCGCGAAGGCGACACGGTGCGCATCGCCGGCGTCGAGTTCGACTACAGCTAGCAGCATGTTGGCAGACCGAGCGCAGCAGCATCGCGCATCGTTTGTGCGTTCAATGCGAGGTCAAACGTGGGGGCCCCATGCGCAGCATGGGGGGCGCGGAGCCCGGGGCGGAGCGCCTTGAAACTTGGCATTTTCGGCGGGTCGTTCGATCCGGTGCACAACGGGCATCTGTTCGTCGCGGAAGCGGTTCGTGAGGCGGCGGGACTCGATCGCGTCTTGTTCGTGCCGACGCGCGAAGGGAAGCACTACCGCAACGGTGCGATGAGCGCGACGACCGCGCAGCGCACCGAGATGATTCGCCTGGCGATCGCGGCCAACGTCACGTTCGGGATCGACGAGAGCGACCTCGATCACGACGCCAGCGGCTACACCGCCGATCTGCTGCCGCGCCTGCAGGCGCGCTATCCCGAGGCGACGCTGACCTTCGTCGTCGGCGGCGACTCGCTGGTGCGCTCGCAATGGCAGCGGCTCGACGAGGTCGTCGACGCGGTCGAAGCGTTCGTCGTCGCGCCGCGCGGCGAGGTCACCGAGACCGACCTCGACCGCGCCCTGAGCGAGCTCGACCCCGCCCGGCGCGCCAAGATCCGGATGCTCGACCTGCCGCTGGTCGCCGAGTCGGCGACGCTGATTCGCGCGCGGCTCGCCGAAGGGAAGAGCGTGCGCTATCTGGTGCCCGAGACGGTCTATCGCTACATCGGCGAACGGGGGTTGTACCGGTCGTGACCGACGAGACGCTCGCGCTCGACGGCCAGCTGGGCGGCGTCCCCGCCCGCGAGCTGGCCGAGACCTACGGCACGCCGCTGTTCCTCGTCGATCTGGACGTGCTCGACCTGGAGATCGCGCGGCTGCTCGAAGCGTTCGAGCCCCACCGCATCGGCGTCGCGTACGCGGCCAAGGCGTTCTTCTGCACCGCGCTGGCCGAGCGGCTGGCCGAGACCCCGCTGCGGCTGGACGTCTGTTCGCTCGGCGAGCTGGTGACCGCCGAGCGCGGCGGCTTTCCGGCCGGGCGCATCTACTTCCACGGCTGCGGCAAGACCGCCGACGAGTTGCAGGCCGTCGTCGACCGGCGCGTCGCGTTCGACGTGATCGACAACCGCGAAGAGCTCGAGCGGCTGGCGTCGCTGGCGAGCGGCGTCCCGGTGCCCGTGCCGGTGATGCTGCGCCTCAACACCGGGATCGAAGCGCACACGCATGCGTTCATCCGCACCGGCGGCGAGAACACCAAGTTCGGGTTCGCGCTCGGCGAGGTCCCGGCGGCGCTCGCACGGCTCGCCGAGCTGCCGCAGTTGCGCCTGATCGGCCTGCACTCGCACATCGGCTCGCAGATCGCCGACCTCGCGCCGTTCTTGGCCAACCTCGACGAGCTGTTGGCGGCGGCCGACCGCGCGCGCCAGCTCGGCTTCCCGATCGAGGAGCTGATCTGCGGCGGCGGCATCGGCGTGGAGGAAGGGCCCGACGACCCGCGACCGGTCGATCTCGACGCGCTCGGCGCGGCGCTGGGCGGACGGGCAGCCGAGCGCGGCTACGCGCTGGCGGTGGAACCCGGGCGCGCCGTGATCGCGCGCGCCGGCTCGTCGCTCTACCGCGTCATGGCCGTCAAGACGCAGGGGCGCCGGCGCTTCGTCGTCGTCGACGGCGGGATGACCGATAACCCGCGCCCGGCGCTGTACGGCGCGCGCCACCTCCCCGAGGTGCTGGCCGCCGCCGCGCTCGGCCCCGACGAGCCGGCCACGCTGGTCGGCCGCTCGTGCGAGAACGACGAGATGGGCGACTACGTCTTGCCGCGCGACCTCGCCGCCGGCGATCTGCTCGCGCTGCGCATCACCGGCGCCTACACCTACAGCATGGCGAGCAACTACAACCGGTTCGGCCGGCCCCCGGTCGTTTTCGTCCGCGACGGAAATCACCGCCGCGTCGTCCGCGGGGAACGTGCGGACGACGTGTTGCGGCTCGATCTGTTCTAGCGCGCGCATTTTCTGTGTTTTGACGCAGATCGACGCGGAGATGTTGTGCTCGTGCGCGCGCGTACGTACACTGAGAACATCGCACACGTCACGCCTCTCGACGCGGTCGCTCTGGCTAGCGCGTCGCCTCGTCGCCGCCAGTTGCTCGGATCGCTCGGGCTGCGCGTCAGCGTCGTCTCCAGCTCGTACGTGGAGACGCCGTTGCCGGATCTCGACCCGCGCGAGCTCGCGCTGCGTCATGCCGCCGGCAAGGCGCGCGGCGCGGCAGCGTCCGACCACCTGATCGTCGCCGCCGACACCGTCGTCGACCTGGACGGGGAAGCGCTCGGTAAGCCCAGCGACGTCGCCGAGGCGCGCGGGATGCTCAGGCGTTTGGTGGGCCGCTGGCACGTCGTGCACACGGCCTTCGCGCTCCGCGACGACGCCTCGAACAGGTCCTTGGTGGAAGTCCTGTCGACGCGTGTAAAGTTTGCCGATACAAATGAGGAGACGGTCGCCGCGTACGCCGCGAGCGGCGACGGTCTGGACAAAGCCGGCGCGTACGGCATCCAAGGTTTCGCGGCGACCCTGGTGGAGCGGATCGACGGCGACTACTTCACCGTGGTGGGCTTCCCACTCGCTGCTTTCGCCGCCGCCCTGCCCCGCATCGGATATCGTCTACTGCCCCCCGCCGCACCGGCGGTCCATCCCGAGGTCCACGCATGAGTCTGCTGGGAACGTTCCGGGCGACCTTCAGTCCCGACATCGGCATCGATCTCGGGACGGCGAACACCGTTGTCTACTCGCACGACGAGGGGATCCTCGTGAGCGAGCCGTCGGTGGTCGCGTACCGGACCAGCGACGACACGATCCTCGCCATCGGCCAAGCCGCCAAGGAGCTCGACGGCCGGGCCCCCGGGCGGGTTCGGGTCGTGCGGCCGCTGCGCGGCGGGACCATCTCCGACTTCCGCGGCGCCCACGCGTTGGTCAAGACGCTGGTCGACCGGGCGCTCAGCTCGCGTTCGCGGCTGGCGCCGCGCGTGATCGCCTGCGTGCCGGGCTGTGCGACCGACATCGAGTGCAAGGCCGTCGAGGAAGCGATCCGCGCCGCCGGTCCGCGCACCACGACCTTCGTGCCGCAGGCGGTCGCCGCCGCGGTCGGGGCCGGCCTCGACATCACGGGGACGCGCCCCTCGATGGTCATCGACATCGGCGGCGGCACGACCGAGATCGCGGTCCTCACCCTGAGCGGCGTCGTCGCGATGCACTCCCTCAAGATCGGCGGCGACACGCTGGACGCCGCGATCGCGGCGCGGCTGCGCGCCGAGTACTTCGGGATCGGACCGCTGACGGCTGAGCGCCTCAAGATCGAACGCGGCTACGCCGGGCGCGCGCCCGGCCGCGAGCCGGCCATCGCCGCCGGAACCGATCTGGCCGGGCTGCGCCCGGGCAAACGGTTCGTCGACGAGTCGCTGATCGGCGAAGCGATGCGGGACGGCATCGACAAGATCGCCCGCGCCGCTTGGTCGATCCTGGAAGCGACGCCGCCGGACTTGGCGGGCGAGCTGCTCGAAGTCGGCATCGTGCTGACCGGCGGCGGCGCGCTGATCCCCGGCCTCGCAGGCGAGATCGGCGCACGCACGAACGTGCCGACGACGGTCGCGGATGATCCGCTCGGCTGCGTCGCACGCGGAGCCGGCGAGATCCTCGCGTCGCCCGGTTTGCTCGAACGGCTGCGGCCGCACGCCGACCGGTTGACGAGGTGGTACCAATCTTTACGTATCGGGATGAGAGAAAGCTATTCGCGGTAATCGGAGCGATCATCGTCGCCGCGCTGATCGCACTGCTGCAACTCGACTTCGCTCGCGCCGGACGTCCCTCACCGCTCACCATCACCGTCACCTCGATCAGCACGTACCTGCAGCTCGCCCTCTCCGCCGTCGCTGACGGCGTGCGCAACGGCTGGCAGACGGCCGTGCACACGCCCGGGCTCGCGGCCGACAACGCTCGGCTGCGCGCGGAGAACGTCTCGCTGCGCGCACGCAACGACGAGCTGCAAGAAGAGCTGGCCCGCGTTCCGGCCGCCGACGATCTCGCCACCGCCCGGCTCGCGCATCCGAACGGCATCGCCGCGACGGTGATCGGCTACGATCCCGAGGCGACGCTGCAGGCGCTGACGATCGATCGCGGCGGCAAGGACGGCGTGCAGCGCGACGACGGCGTCATGACCGGGGACGGCGTCGTCGGCCGCGTCGTCGAGGTCGACCCGCTCTCGTCGAAGGTGCTGCTGGTGACGGACCCCACCTCGAAGCTGCCGGCGGTCGTGCAGCGCGGGCGCTGGTGGTCGATCGCCGTGGGCACCGCGACGCACGTCAAGCTGCAGTACATCTCGCAGGACGCCAAGCTGCGCGTCGGCGACCGCGTCGTCACCGGCGAAGGCCGCTCGTTCCACGCCGGCGTGCTGATCGGCCGCATCCGCGAGCTCGATCCCGTCCCCGCCGGCGCGCTCGACCAGACCGCCGTCGTCCAACCCGCCGTGAACCTCACCGCACTCTCCCGTGTCCTCGTTCTCCCGCACGACGTATCGCAGCGTTGAGATCGCCGTCGGGCCGGCCTATTGGCCGGCCCTCGGCTGGACCTCACTGCTCGCGCTGCTGCAGACGACGCTGATCCCGCTGCTGGCCTTCCGCCAAGCGGTGCCCTCGCTGGTCACCATCGCGGTCGTGCTGTTCGCGGTGCGTGCCGGCGCGCGCCGCGGTGCCGCGCTCGCGATCCCGGCCGGCGTGCTCGAAGACGTCTTCACCGGCGGCGCCGGCGGCTGGACGCTCTCGACGACGCTGGTCGCGCTGCTCGTCGGCGGCTTCTCGCGCCGCATGTTCGCCGACGGCGTCGTCGCGCCCGCGGTGTTGTGCGGCGGCGCCTCGTTCGTGCGCGACGTCATGTACTGGATCTTCCAGCGCGCGGTCGGCTATCCGGCCGGCTACGCCGTGCAGCACGTGCACACCGCGCTGTGGCGCGCGCTGCTGACGGCACTGGTCGCCTTCGTCTGGCTCACGCTGCGCGGCCGCTTCGTCCACGACAAGACCACCGTCGAGAGGTACCCGTGAGCAGCGGCACGCTCCCCGCCGGCGAGCGCGCGTTCCCGCGCGTGGTCGCCTTCGTGCTGGTGCTCGTTCTCGCGCTGATCGCGCTGATCGTGCGCTTGGTCCAAGTCCAACTGCTGCAAGGCGAGGTCTACGCCGACAAGGCGCGCGCCAACCAAATCGAGGTCGTTCCGGTCGCCGCGCCGCGTGGCCTGATCGTCGATCGTACCGGCAAGGTGCTGGTCCGCTCGCGGCCCTCGTTCGTCTGCGCCCTGATCCCCTCGCAGGTCACCAACGTCGACGGCACGCTGCGCGCGCTCGCCGGCGTGCTCGGGATCCCCGAAGACACGCTGCGCCATCGCCTCTTCCACCACCACGACATCAACTACACCAGCTTCGACCAGATCCAAGTCGGCGAACCCAACGGGCCGGTGATCCTCGCCGACGACCTCACGCCCGCGCAGATGGCGCGCCTGGCGGAAGCGCAGAACGACCTGCAAGGCGTCGACATGGAAGAGCAGCCGGTGCGCAACTATCCGTACGGCAAAGAGGGCGCGCACCTGTTCGGCTACGTCGGCGTCATCGACGAAGAGGAGTACGCGCAGCGCAAGCGCGACGGCTACTCGCCCAACGACGTCGTCGGCAAGGACGGTCTCGAGCGCGCCTACGACACCTGGCTGCACGGCCGCGCCGGCGGCGGCCAGATCGAAGTCAACGCGTCGGGTGCCCTCGTGCGCCGCCTCAAACCGCTCGATCCCATCCCGGGCGACACGCTGGTCACCACCATCGATTGGCGCCTGCAAACGCTGGTCGAAGACAATCTGCGCGCCGAGCTCAAAAAGTGGGGCGCCCTGCGCCACGAGCGGCTCGCTGGCGCGGTCGTCGTGCTCGACCCCTACACCGGCGCCGTCCTCGCGATGGCGTCGATGCCCGAGTTCAACCCCAACGCCTTCGCCACGCCGATCGATCCCAAAACCTACAACGCGCTGCTGCGCGACAAGCTCAACCCGCTCTACGACCGCGCCATCGGCGCCGCCTCACCGACCGGCTCGACCTTCAAGATGGTCACCGGCTCGGGCGCGATCAGCAGCGGCGTCATCAAGCCGCATCAGATCCTCTACGACACCGGCTACTGGAATTGCTACGGCAACGTCTTCCGCGACCTGGCCGCCGGCGGATTGGGCAACGTCGGCTTCGAGAAAGCGCTGGCGGCTTCGTCCGACGGCTACTTCTACCAAGTCGGCTATCGCCTGGGCAACGATCGTCTGCGCTATTGGGCCACCCAGTACGGTCTCGGCTCGCGGCTGGGGATCGATCTGCCCGGCGAGTACCCCGGCAACTGGCCGACCGAAGCCTGGATGGAAGCCACCTTCGGCAAAGGCTACCATCTCGAAAAAAGCGACGCGTGCCAACTCGCCATCGGCCAAGGCGCGATGCAAGCGACGCCGCTGCAAATCGCCGACGTCGCCGCCACCGTCGTCAACGGCGGCACGCTCTACCGTCCGCACATCGTCGAGGAGATCCGCTCACCGCGCGGACACGTGCTGCGCACCTTCGATCACGAGATCATCCGCAAGGTCCCGGTCACCCAGGAATCGCTGCGCGAAGTGCGCGCCGGCATGTCGCAGGTCACCCAGCCGTGGGGCACTGCCTACGGCCTCGCTATCCCCGGTATGCCGTTCTCCGGCAAAACCGGCACCGCCGAAACCGGCGGCGGCAAAGGCGCCAACACGACGTGGTTCGTCGCTTGGGCGCCCTCGAGTCATCCCAAGTTCGTCATGGCGGTGTACATGGAAAAATCGGGCGGCTATGGGGCGAACGTTGCGGCGCCGATTGCGCAGCATGTCATTGCCGGGTATTACCATATCAAGATTCCGCCGATTTAGCGTTTAGCGCTTCCGTTGGCGTGGCGGCTGGTGGTGCGCAGTACGCCGGCGGGGACGCTCCCTACGCGCTTCCTGCGCTTCGGTCGCTCCGCGCTCCATCGCTCCCGGCCCTCCGGGCCTCCGCGATTCCGCGAGGCCCCGCCGGCGTACTGCGCACCACCAGCTGACGAGATTGCGGACCGCGCTTTACGAGGTCGGATCCAAGATGATCTTTGTATAGCCGTCCGCGCGGGCGTCGAATTTTACGAAGGCGTCCGGCGCGTCTTTTAGCGGCAGGCGGTGGGAGACGATCGTGCTTGGCTTGAGTTTGCCGTAGACGATCGCGTCGCGGAGGTGGTCGTGATAGCGCTTGTCGTGGTCGCGGCCGGTGCCGATGATGATGCCTTTGCGGAACAGCGTGCCCCATGGGATCGGGTAGCGGCCGTGTTTCGCGTTCTCGTCGCCGGGCGAGTCGGGGTCGTTGTCGGTGAACACGCCGATGATGCTCAGGCGGCCGGCGGGCTTGAGGAGTTGCGCGAGGTCGTCGATGACGGTGGTCGGATGCTCTTGGCTCCAATTCTTGGGGTCGCGGGCTTGGAAGCCGATGGCGTCGATGCAGACGTCGGCGCCGAGGTTGGCGTTTTCGCCGCGCCAGGCGACGCCGGACTTCTTCTTCGAGATTTCGCTCAGGATGCGATCGACGGCGTCGCCTTCGCGCAAGTCGATCGGAATGGCGCCGAGCTCGCCGGCTTTGGTGAGGCGTTCGGGGACGGCGTCGGCGACGAAGACTTGGATCGCGCCGCGGTAGAAGGCGCACATCGCGCTGAGCAGGCCGATGGCGCCCGCGCCGTAGATGACGACGACGTCGCCCGACTGGACGTGGGCGAGCTCGGTGGCGTGGTAGGCGGTGGGCAGCGCATCCGCCAGCAGGACGAAGTCGTGTTCCCAGGCGTCGAGGGGTTCGCCGGGAAGTCGCAGACAGTTCTCGTCGGCGAAGGGAACGAGCAGCTTCTGTGTTTGCGCGCCGGTGTAGCCGCCCATGTTCGGGTAGCCATAGGCGGCGCCGGCGGCGCCGGGGTTGGTCGTCAGGCACAAGCCCGAGAAACCGTGCACGCAGTTGGCGCAGAAGCCGCAGCAGATGTGGGTTGGCACGACGACGCGATCGCCCGCGCGCACGTTGACGACGGCGTCGCCGACCGCTTCGACCACGCCGAGGGGCTCGTGGCCGATGATCAGCGGTTTGCCGCCGCCCAGGCGGCCTTCGTAGATGTGCAGGTCGGTGCCGCAGATCGCGGTCGACGTCAGCCGGAGGACGACATCCGTGGGACGTTTGAGCGACGGTTCGTCGATGTCGTGGATCGCGAGCGTGCGAACGCCCTCGAGCGCAACTGCTTGCATGGCGCCATCATCATACCCGCTAGCCGGCGAGCATGGGGAGCACCCGCCGGATTTCGTTGGCGCGCGCGTCGTCGCGGTCGGTCAGGCCGCGGTCGATGAGGTCTTCGCGATGGGCTTGCTGCAGGCCGAAGGCGGCGGCCAGCGCGACGGTGCCGTCGGTGTCGCGCAGGGCGCGTTCGAGCAAGGCGACGTCGCCGCGGCGCGAGGCGCCGTCGATCGCCGCGTACCGTTCGGGAACGGCGTACGATGCGTACGCGCGCTCGAGAGTCGGCAACACGATCGGGCCCTCGCAGTTGGCGAGCGATTCGATGGCGACGACGCGCAGGTCGTCGGTCTCTTCGTCGAACGCTTTGGCCAGCACCGACGCGCTCCACGCGTCGCCGACGATGCCAAAGCCTTCGAGGACGCGCCGGCGCTCGTCGTTGGAGAGCACCTCGACGTCGGCGCCGATGAGCGAGGGCCAGGTGATCGCGCGGGTGGTGGCGATGACGGGGCCGGTCGTTTCGGGTTCGGCGCTCGCGGTCGGCGCTGCCGGCTGCGCGCGGCGGAACGCCGGCAGACGCAGCGTGTAGTCGTGCGGGATCAGGTACTGCAGCGCCAAGAAGCCGACGCCGATCACGGCCAGCAGGATTCCGGCGAATGCGAACTCACCGAAGCCCTCGAAGGCCAGCATCGGCGCGGGTATGGGCACTACGTCGTCGGCGTTGCTTCGAGCGCGGCGCGCAGCGCGGTCCGTACGTCGCGCAACGCGGCGTCGAGGGTGGCGTTCTGCGCGCCGGCCAGGACGCGATGGAACTCTTCGCTCGGCAGCGCGGCGACGTTGGTGAACGTCGCGATCAGCGCGTTGCGGTAGACGCCGACGGCGTCGTCGCCGGTCGGCGCGACCATCCGCGAGGGGAGCAGTTCGGCCAGCACGAGCCAGGGCCGTGGACTGCCGAGCGGATCGTTCTCGAGCGTCGCGAGGTCGGCGGTGATGCGGTCGAGCGCGATCGGGCCGTCGAGCACGATCGCGGCGTCGCCCGGGCCTTCGTCGGCCGCGGGATGCGCGTCGTGGAGCGCGTCGATCAGCTCGACGAGCGTGGTGCGGCTGGCGCGGTCTTCGAGGTCCTTCGCGGTCAGCGCGTAGCGCGGCATGCGCATCTTGATGAACAGGCGGTCGACGACCCCGCGCAGCGCATCGCGGGCGGCGGCGAGCTTGGCGGGCACCGCGCCGTTGACGCCGACGAACGCGCTCGGGAGCAGGGTGCGAATCGCGAACAGGTGCGTGACCAGGCCGCCGTAGTCCGATTGGTCGAGAAAGCCCAGCGCGCGTTCGAGGCTCTCGCGGGTGAACGTCAGGCGCACGCCCGGCACGGTCGCGATGGAAGCGGGCGCGACGGCCGGCGCCGCGGCTGCGGCGGGGGCGACCTCCTCGGCCACCACGGCGACCTCGACCGCGGTGAAGGCGGGGGCCGGCACGATCTCGATCGCGGGCGGCGCGTCGTCGGCCGTCGCCGCCGGCGGCGGCGCGACGGCGATCGCCGGCTCCGCGTGCGCGTCGGTGAAGCGCGCGTCGATCGCGTCGTCGGGGCTGCGGTAGGCCGCGCGCTCGGGGGCGGGCGGCGCGGACGGCGGCGGTGGGGCCGGCGGCAGCGCCGCGCGCGGCGGTGGGGGCGGAATCTCGGCGGCGCGGCGCTGTTCGGTGACGTCGCGGATGACGTCGGCCGTGCGCGGGGCCACCCCCGCGACCGAGAACGGCAGGCCGGTCGCACGCACGGCGAACGCGGGCGTCGAGCGCACGCGCACGGCGGGCGCGGTCAAGCTCAGGGCGCCGCCGCCGTCCCACGCCAGCTCGACGTGCGGGTCGATCAGCGTGCCGGCCGGCAACGGCGTGTTGACGATGGCGGCGTAGCGCACGACGACTTCGGTGCCCGGATCGACGTCCTCGAGGACCAGGCCCGTCTTCGACCACAGCACCGAGCCGCCGTCGACGTCCAGCAGCGGCACCTCGTTGATCGCGGTCGAGCCGGGCAGGTAGGCGGTCTGGTTGGGGACCATGCCGCGGATGGTCAGCCGGCTGGCGGCGCCGTCACCGGTGTTGCGGACGGTCAGCCGCACGTACAGCGGTTCGCCGGCGTCGACGGTATCGGCCGGCTGCGTGCGCAGCTGCGCGCCCTCGTCGAAGCGCGGCTCCGCGATGGTCGCGATCGTGACCGGCGCCAGCGCCAGCGGGAGCAGGCCGACCGCTTCGACGCGGCCGCTGACGGTGATCGTCGTGCCGCGCGGCACCAGCGGGGCGAGCCGCAGGCGCAGCGTCGCTTCGGCGCGCGCGCCCGGGCCGACGTCGCCGAACAGCAGGGTCGTGCCGACGCGGGTCGCCCCGTCGATCGACTCGATGCGCGCGTCGCCGGCGATCTCGAGCGCCAGCCGCACGTCGCGCGCGGCGTCGGTCCCCTCGTTGACGAGCACGATCTGCAGGTCGCCGTGGCCGCTGGGCCGCAGCGCGTCGCCGGCCGGATACACGATCGACGAGCTGGTGGGCGCGAAGCGCGGGCGCGAGCGCACGACCAGGTCGATCTGACCGAGCGCGATCGCCGGTGTCTGTTCGCTCTCCAGCCGCGCGCGCAGTCGAATCGGGAGCCGGTCGGCGATCGGCGAGGCGACCGTGCCCAGCAGCGTGAACGTGCGCGAGGCGCCCGGCGCGAGCGTGCCGACGTCGATGCCCGTCGCTTGCACGCGTGCCTCGCCGCCTTCGTCGGCGTAGCGCAGCGACTGCACCGACGGATCGGTGTCGATCGCGATGCGCACACCGGTCGCCTGCGCGGTGCCGTCGTTGGCGATGCGGATGCTGGCGCGCACCTCGCCGCCGGGGACGACCTGCGCCGGGCCTTCGAGGACCAGCACGTTGCGCGCATCGAGGAAACGCGGCGCGGAGCGGACGATCAGCGTCCGCTCGAACGGACGCGCGCCGCCCGACCACTGCAGCTGCGCGGTGACCGGCAACGGCGTGCCGTCGGCGGCCGGCGAGACGACGTACGCGTCGATCGCGGCTTCGATGCGGCGCCCCGCTTCGACGCGCGGAAAGACGAACGCGCCGGGCGTATCGGTCTCGCCGACGGAGCGCCCGTCGAGCGCACGCGAACCGGGCGCGTAGCGCAGCCCTTCGGGCAGCGTCAAACGGATGCGCACGTCGTCCGCCGCGCAGGTGCCGGCGTTCTCAGCGATCAGCGCGACGCGCACGCGCCGGCCGGGCTCGACCTCGCTGGGCGCGTCGAGCACCAGGCGCGTCGCGTCGGTGTCGAAGCGGCTCGCGCTGCGGACGGTCAGCTCGGCGCGCGCCAGCTCGAACTCGGCGGTCTCGCTCGACGCGACGGCGCCGCTGAGCACCAGCCGCGTGTTGTCGTCGAGCGGCGAGTCGATGCGCGCGCGATACTCGACGACCACTGTCGCACCGGGCGCCAGCGCCGGCGTCGCGACCGTCGCGTTGCCCAAGCCGAACGGCTCGCCGGCGCGCTCGTCGAGCGCCGCTTCGCGGCCGTCGACGCGGGTGCTGCCGGGGACGTAGCTCGTGCGCTCGGGGACCGGCAGGACGATGACGACGTCGTGCGCGGTCGCGTGGCCGCTGTTGTGAACGCGCGCGACGATGTGGACGTCTTCGCCGGGCTCGGCGACGCGTACCGGCTCGAGCACGGTGAAGGTGTCGGGGTTCTGGAGGATCGGCGCGCTCTGCACGCGCAGCCGCACCACGTTCGAGCCGATGACGTCGGTCTCGTTGGCAACCAGTGCCGCCTGCAGCGCCAACACGGCGCCGTTCTCGATCGTCGGCGCGACGGCGTACGCCAGCGCGATGCGCCGCTCGACGCCGGGCGGGACCTCGCCGACGTCGACGCCGCTGGGAACCAGCAACGCGGTCTCGCCGCGCACGTCGTCGAGCGGCCGATCGTCGACCTTCGCGCTGCCGGCGACGTAACGCAATCCGTCAGGGAGGTTGAAGCGTACGCGCAGGCCGGTCGCCGGCGCCCCGCCATAGTTGTAGAACGCGAAGGTCGCGCGCACGGTCGTTCCAGGTTCGACCATACGATCGGGAGAAACGACCAGCGTTCGTAGCCCTTCGGGGAGCGACGGCGCACCCGGGCCGAAAACGTCCGTCAGGGTTCGCATCCTGCGCCCCCGTTCGGCGGTCCTGTGCCGCCGCCCTCGCTTGTAGTAGGTTTCCATGACGACGATCGCCCATCACGCCGACTTCCTCTGCGAGGCGGTCTCCCGTCTCGGGAGCGAGAGCGCCTTCGAGGTCCTCGCCCGCGCCAAAGCGCTCGAGGCCCAGGGCCGCCGCGTCGTGCACATGGAGATCGGCGAGCCGGACTTCGACACGCCCGAGCACGTCAAGCGCGCCGGTATCCAGGCGATCGAAGAGAACTATAGCCACTACAGCCCCTCCGCCGGCATCATGGAGCTGCGCGAGACGATCGCCGACTACGCCACGCGCTTTCGCGGACTCGTGACGCCGTTCACACCGGAGCACGTCGTGGTCGGGGCCGGCGCGAAGCCGATCATCTGGAACCTGCTCTCGGCGCTGCTCGACCCGGGCGACGAGCTGGTCTACACCAGCCCCTCGTATCCCGCCTACGCCTCCGCGGCCGGCTACCTCGAAGCCAACGCGATCCCGATCCACCTGCTCGAGTCGCGCAATTGGCGGCTCGACCTCGACGAGCTGGCCGCCAAGGTCGGGCCCAAGACGAAAGCCCTGGTCATCAACTCGCCGCACAATCCGACCGGCGGCGTGCTCACGCGCGAGGACCTCGAGGCGATCGCGGAGCTGGCGCACCGGCACGATTTCCTGGTCATCGCCGACGAGATCTACTCGCGCAACATCTACGACGCGCCGTTCGTCTCGATCACGCAGATCCCCGGGATGCAGGACCGCACCGTCATCGTCGACGGCTTCTCGAAGGCCTACGCGATGACGGGCTGGCGGCTGGGTTACGCGATCGCGCCCGAGCCGATCGCGCGCATGATCACGCTCTTCAACAACAACACCTTCTCGTGCGTCGCGACCTTCGTACAGCGCGCCGGGATCGCCGCGCTGACCGGCGACGATGCGCCGGTGCAGCGCATGAACGCGATCTTCCGCCAGCGGCGCGACGCGATCGTCGGCGGTTTGAACGCGCTGCCCGGCGTGAGCTGCACGATCCCCGAAGGCGCGTTCTACGCCTTCCCCAACGTCTCGCAGATCACGACCGACGACAAACACCTGGCGGCCTGGCTGTTGCAGCACGCCGGCGTCGCGTGCCTGGGCGGTTCGAGCTTCGGCCCCGCCGGCAAAGGCTATCTGCGCTTCTCGTACGCCGCCTCGGTCGACGACATCACCTGGGCGCTCGCGCAGCTCCGCGAGCACCTCCCGAACTATCGCCAGTAATCCCACCGCAACGCCGCCGCAACATTGCCGTGCCGAGCATCAGCCTGATGCCGAAGACCACGACCGCCGACGTCTATGCGCTCGTCCTCACCATCCGAGAGGCGAGCGATCTCCAATCCAACCGGATCGACGGAATCGATCGGCGCCTCGGGTCGCTCGAGACTCGGGTCGGGTCGCTCGAGACTCGGGTCGCGTCACTCGAGATGCGGGTCGAGCGCGGCTTCGACCGCACCGACGAGCGCTTCGACACCATCGACCGGCGGTTCGACGCGCTGACCGCGGAGATGCGTGCGGGCTTTGAGGACCTCGGTCGCGCGCTGCGACGTCGCGGCCCCAAACGCGACGACTGAGCCGCGTGCCGTTCACCGATCGCCCGCGTACTGCTGCTGACGCGGCGTTCGTCGTCGCGCTGCACGGGCTGGCACACGCGCGCGGATACGTGGTCGCGTATGCGTTGCAGCGCATGATCGCGCGCGCGTTCGATGAGCACGGTGCGCACAAGCTGTACGCCGAGGTCGTCGCCCACAACGCCGCGTCACGGCAGCTGTGCGAGAAGGCCGGCTTCGTGCTCGAAGGCGTCTGGCGCGACGGTTTTCGCGACGACGACGGACGGTATCACGACCTGTGCGCGTACGGATTGCTCGCAGCGGATCGTTCGCGCGCAACGCGCTGAGCCGCCCCGCGCAGCCCCTACCGGTCGGTCGGCGGGCATCGGTTGCGTGGGTGGTGGGCTCGTGGTAGTATCCACGCATAGTCGACCGGTTCTCGATCCCCGCGCGGTCCCGTCTCCGTGGCATCACCACCTGTAGGTCACTGTAGCGAGTCGAAACCAGGCAACAACCCCTAGGAGTCTTCTCGCGTGTATACCGATGAACAGCTGACCTGCACCGACTGTGGTGCGGCGTTCGTTTTCAGCGCCGGCGAACAACAGTTCTTCGCCACGAAGGGCTTTCAGAACAAGCCGAACCGGTGTCCCGACTGCCGTACCGCGCGCAAGAACGCGCGCGCGAGCTCGGGCGGCGGCGGTGGCTATGGCGGTAGCGGCGGTGGCGGCCGCGAATACGGCGGCGCGCGCGAGATGTACTCGGTGACGTGCAGCAGCTGCGGGCAGCAGGCCGAGGTGCCGTTCCAGCCCCGTGGCGACAAGCCGGTCTACTGCCGCGACTGCTTCCAGTCGCAGCGCTCGTACCGCTAACCACCCAGCCGCATCGGCTGCGCAGGACCGCCCATCCGTGGCGGTCCTGTTCGTTTCACGGCGCGAGCCGGCGCACGAACGTCCCCGCGAACGGCTCCGCGCGCGCGAGCGCCGCCCGCACCTGCGCGCGTCCGTGCTCGACGGCGTCGCGCACGCACGCGCCGCGCGCCAGCGCGGCCGCGGTCGCAGCGGCCAGCAGATCGCCCGTCCCGCGGAGCGTTCCGGGCAGCCGCGCGGCATGCAGCTCGCGCAGCGCGCCGTCCACGGCCAGCACGTCGACCGGCTCGCCGGCCAAATGCCCGCCCTTGACCAACACGGCGCGCGCGCCGAGCGCGTGCAACGCGCGCGCCGCCTCGCGCATCGAGGCGAGGTCCGTGACCGGACGGTCGAGCAAACTCCCGGCTTCGTCGAGGTTCGGGGTCAGCACGTCGGCCAACGGCACCAGCTCGGCGCGCAGCGCCGCGCGCGCCGGCGCGTCGGCCAGCACTCCGCCGCCGGTCGCGGCGGCGACCGGATCGACCACCACCGGCACGCCCGGAAAGCCGCGTACGCCGCGCGCGACCGCGCGCACCGCGTCGGCCGAGAGCAGCGCGCCGACGTGAAACGCGCCGACGCCGGCGGCATGCAACGCCGCGAACTGCGCCTCGATCGCGCTCGCCGCGACGTCCGCGCGCGCCAGGACCCCGGCGGCATCCTGCGCGCTGACCCCGGCGACGACGCAGACGGGCCGCACGCCCTCGGCGGCGAGCACCAGCAGCGCGTGGGTCAGGCCCGCGAAGCCCAGCGGGTGGGTGGTTCCGATGGTCGCGACGACGGGCGCGCTCATCCCCAGCGCGCGACGAGCGCGCGGGCCGCGGCTGCCGGATCCGCGACCGTCAGCGCCGAGAGGACGGCGGCCATGGCTGCGCCGGTCTCGCGTGCGCGCTCGATCGTCGCCGGCCCGATGCCGCCGATCGCCGCGCACGGCACCGGACTGGCGGCCACCACGGCACGCGTCCCCGAGATCCCGATCGGCAGCCCGGCGTCGTGCTTCGAGCCGGTCGCGAACACCGGCCCGACGCCGACGTAGTCGATCAGCGCCGGATCGACCCGCGCCGCTTCTTGCGGCGTGCCGCACGAGAGCCCGATGATCTGGCGCGGCCCCAGCGCCGTGCGCAGCTCGGCCAGATCGTATTGCGCCGCGTCTTCCTGACCCAGGTGAACGCCGTCGGCCAACCGCGCCAGCCCGACGTCGTCGTTGAGGATCGCGATGCCGCCCGCCGCGCGCACCCGATCGACCAGTGCGACCAGGGTCGTGCCGTCGATGCCGTCCTTGGCGCGGATCTGGATCAGCCGGATGCCGCCGCGCAACAGCGCTTCGATGAACGCGATCGGCTCGGCCGACGCCGGATCGACCAGCGCGTAGATGCCGTGCAGACGGGCGCGTAGCGCGTGCCGATGGTCCATCTCAGTGCGGCCGCGCGATCGCCACCGTCAGCGCGAACGGCGCGTCGGCGCCTGCGCGCAGCGCCGGCGCCAACGTGAGCTGCCAGGCGCGCAACGGTTCGGCGAAACGGGGCGCGGTGAACGCCATGGAGCCGGTGTAGCGCGCGCGGGGCGCCAGCGGCACGCCTTCGAACAGCTGGTGATCGGTCACGGTCCAATCGCGGTTCGCCAACGGATGGTAGATGCCGCCGCGATCGTCCCGCAGCACGCTGCGCCCGTACGGCAACAGCGTGACGAAGCCGCTGCCGCGGTTGACGAACGTCAGCACGACGTCGACGCGATCGGGGTAGAAGTCGAGCTTCTTGACCGCCACTTGCACGCCGTCCTCGCCGGCGCGCGCGTCGGTCGCGTAGGCGCGATACGGTTTGCCGGGATCGTCGATCCGCGCGACGCCGCGGTCCTGCGTCGCGCCCAACGGAACGGTCACCTCGGCCTCGCGGCGCGCATCGCTGGCGTGATCGAGAAACGCGACGCGCTCGCGCACGAAATACACGCGCGCATGGGCGTTGCCGCGGGCGCCGAGCAGCTGCGCCCGCTCGAGCCGGAACGCATCGGCGAGGTAGACGCTGCGATATGCGCTCGCCGCGCCGAAGTACGCGCGCTCGCGATCGTCGAGCAGCGCGAAGGCGGCACCGTAGCGCTGCGCGCGCAGCGCGCCCAGGTACCGCCGCACGGTCGCGGTCATCGCGTCGCGCGGAGCGGGCACGTACGCCGGCAACGGCGCGGCGGCCAGCGTCACGAGCGCGAGCAGCGCGCTCGTCGCACGCGCCGCCCGCCCCGTCACGCCTCGCCCAACAGCAGGTCGACGATGCGCAGCAAGTCGTCGGCGTCGGCGTACCGCAGCTCGATCGTGCCGCCGCGCTCCTGCGTGAGCAGCCGTACCTGGGTCGCGTACTTGTAGCGCAAGCGTTCGACCACGTTTTCGGCGTCGGCGTCACGCGGCGCCGCGGGCTTGGTGCTCGGCCGCGCGCGCGCCGGCGCGTCCTGCTGCGCCAGCCGCTCGAGCGCGCGCACCGAGAGCTCGTCCGCGACGGCGCGGCGCGCGACGCCTTCGCGCCGTTCGGCCGGCAGCGCGAGAATCGCGCGCGCGTGCCCGGCGCTCAGTTTGCGTTCGCGCACTAGCGCCTTCACGCTGTCGGGCAGCGAGAGCAGCCGCAGCGCGTTGGCGATCGCGGGCCGGCTGCGGCCCATCCGCTGCGCGACCTGCTCTTGGGTGAAGTCGTGCGCTTCCATCAGGTGCGCGAAGCCCATCGCCTCCTCGAGCGGATCGAGGTTCTCGCGCTGCAGGTTCTCGATGATCGCGACCTCGAGCGACTCGCGGTCGTCGGCGGCGCGCACCAAGGCGGGGACCGTCTCCAAGCCGGCGGCCTGCGCGGCGCGCCAGCGGCGCTCGCCGGCGATCAGCTCGTAACCCTCGCCGTGCACGCGCACGATGAGCGGGACCAGCACGCCGAAGGTCGCGATCGAGTCGCGCAGCTCGGCCAGGGCGCCGGGGTCGAACGTCTGGCGCGGCTGGCGCGGGTTGGGGCGGATCTTGGCGACGGGGATCTGCGGTAGGTCGCGCTTGGGCGCCGCGGCGGTGACGTCGGCCGTCCCGCCCTCGCCCAGCAGCGCGCCCAACCCGCGACCCAGCCCGCGGCGAGCGGTCACTCCGCGTCCCCGCCGACCGGGACGTCGCGGCCCGGGGTGGCCAGCTCGCGCGCCAACGCGAGGTACGCCTGCGCGCCCCGGCTCTTGACGTCGAACAGGATCGCCGGCTTGCCGTACGAGGGCGCCTCCGAGAGGCGGATGTTGCGCGGGATTTGGGTCTGGAAGACGCGGTCGGGGAAGTAGCGGTTGACCTCCTCGAGCACTTCGGTCGCCAGCTTGGTGCGGCCGTCGAACATCGTGATGAGCACGCCGCTGATGATCAGGTCGGGGTTGAGGCCTTCCTTCACCCGGCGCACGATCGCGATCAGCTGGCTGAGCCCTTCGAGCGCGTAGTACTCGGCTTGAACCGGGATGATGACCTCACTGGCCGCCGTCAGCGCGTTGACCGTCAGCAGCCCGAGCGAGGGCGGGCAGTCGATCAGGACGACGTCGTAGGTAGAGAGCACGGTTTCGAGCGCGGCCTTGAGGCGGGTCTCGCGTTGCTGCGTGGCGACCAGCTCGATCTCGGCGCCGGCCAGATTGAGCGTCGCGGGGACGATGCCGAGGTTCTCGATCTCGGTCGGATGCACGACCTCGGTGATCGCAGCGTGCTGTAACAGCACGCTGTACACGTCGCGCTCGACCGCCCGCTTGTCGACACCGAATCCCGTCGTGGTATTGCCCTGCGGGTCGATGTCGACGACGAGGACCCGGCGCCCCATCAGCGCCAGCGACGCACCGAGATTGACGGCGGTGGTCGATTTGCCGACCCCGCCTTTTTGGTTGACGATCGCGATGACGCGCGCCGTCGTGGGAACTACCGCGGACAACGAACCGACCTATCCGGATACCGAGAAGCGTTCGTCGGCATAGTGCGACGCGCGCTCGGCGAGCAGGCCCGCCTCGTTCCGAGACGGGTCATCGGTGACCTCCTCGAAAAGCGCGCGCAGCACCTCTCCCACCCGCGGGTCGCCGCGGAACCCCGGCGGCGCCAGCCCTTTGCGTACGAACAAGTCGATCACGTCGCTCCCCGAGATCGCCAGATCCGCGATCTGCAGCGGTGGCCGCTCGGCGATGACGGCCCCGATGCGAGCCTCGAAGCGCTCGTTGTCGTCCTCGCGCTTGGGCATCCCCGAGCCGGCGATGTCGGCCCAGCGTAGCGCGAACAGGCGCCCGAGGTGCTCGATCCCGATGCGCCGGATGAAGCGCCGCAGCGTCCGGTCGACGGCGTCCGGATCGGCGGCGTACATGTGCTGCCGCACCAGGTGCGCGACGGTGTCGATCGTGTCGTTCGGCAAGCGCAGGCGCGCCAGCATCGGCCGGACCAGGTCCGCGCCGATGTGCTCGTGGCGGTAGAAGGTGTTCCCGCGCCCATCGGGGCGCGGCGCGGCGGCCCGCGGCTTGCCCACGTCGTGCAGCAGCGCCGCGAGCCGCAGCGTCAGATCGCCCGGCGGAGCCGCGTCCAGGGTGGCCAGGTTGTGGCGGTAGACGTCGTAGGCGTGCCACTCGTTCTGGTCGACCCCGACGCCCTCGAGCAGCTCCGGCCACAGGCGCCCCAGGAGCCCCGTCGTGCGCAGGATCTCTAGGCCGACCGACGGGCGCGGAGCGGTCATCAGCTTGGCGATCTCCTCGCCGATGCGCTCGGCGGAGACCGTGTCGAGGAGCGCCGCCGCGGCACCGATCGCCGCCTCCGTGCGCGGCGTGAGGACATACCCGAAGCGGGCCGCGAACTGCGCGGCGCGCAGCATCCGCAACGGGTCCTCGACGAAGGCCGCCTCCTCGACGATGTCGATCCGGCCGGCTCGGATGTCCTCGATCCCGCCGTAGGGGTCGATCCGGGCGTCGTCCGACAGCCGCCGGGCGATCATGTTCATGCGGAAGTCGCGACGACGCAGGTCGTCCTCGAGCGGAATCTCCGGGCCCGCCTCGACCGCGAAGTCGGTGTGCCCGGGACCGGTCGACCGCTCCCGGCGCGGCAGCGCCACATCGGCCTCGCCGGCGGAGTGCCGGAACTTGAGGACCGAGAACGAGGCCCCGACGACGTCGACCCTGCCGACCGAGCGCAGGCGCTCCAACAGCTCGTCGAGCGAGAGGCCGGTGACGACGTAGTCGAGGTCCTTCGGCGGCCGCTCGACCCCGTCGAGCTGCGCGCGCAGCTCGTCGCGCACGCGACCGCCGACCGCGTAGACGGCGTCGGCGGGCAGCACGGAGACCAAGACGTCGTCGATCGGATGGCGCACGGGCACCGCCCATTGTACCGCTCGTCGCCAACCGGGCGAAAGTTCCACGGGAAACTTTGCTCTGTCCTACAGAGCTTTGTTTAACGTGAAACTGCTGCTTGCTAGTGGACTGCTTTGCGGGCGGAGGCGTGGGCCTCGTCGAGGGCCGCGACCGCGGCGGTGCGCACATCGTCGAGCGCGGTCTGCGCGGCGTGGAAGGCCGAGTCGACGGCGGCCTGGGCCGAGGCAAAGATGTGGTCGACCTGGGCCGCGCTCGGCGTCCCCGCCAGCGCGCCGCGCGTGCAGTCGAAGACCTGGTCGAGGGTGCCGCTGGTCGCCCCGAACACCCCAGCCACGGCCTCATGGGTCTCGCCGACGACCCCATCGAGCGCGACGGCGGCCGGAGCGGAAGGAGCTGGCGTCTGCGGCATGCCCCCTGTACGCCGCTCGGGTTGCCGGTGTTTCGCGCCGTTCAGTCGAGGCAGAGCGGTCGCTTCGCGGGGACGCCGTTGCGGCGCGGGAAGCGCGGGCCGGTCGGCGCCCGCTTCTCGAGCACCAGCACCCGGCGCTCGCCGCCGAGGATCCGTTCCTCGACCAGCTCCGCGCCCAGCACCAGTGCCGCGTCGGCGACGGCGTTGCGCTCGCGCGGTTCGAGGCTGCCGCGTTGCAACAGCGCGCGTCCGCCGATCGCGAGGAAGGGCACCGTCAGCTCCGCGACCGCCGGCGCGCTCGACACGGCCCGGGCCGTGGCGGTACGGAACACCTCGCGCAGGTCGGGCCAGCGGGCCGCTTCCTCGGCGCGTTCGGCCACCACCTCGCCGGTGAGACCGAGCGTGGCCAGGGCTTCCCGCAAGAACGCCGCTCGCTTGGCGATCGGCTCGATCAGCGTCATGCGCGCGCCGGTCGCAATCGCCAGCGGGATCCCGGGCAACCCGTTCCCGGAACCGACGTCGACCAGCGGGCCGACGACGTCGCCGGCCAGCCTCAGCGCGTCGAGGATGTGCTCGGCGAAGGCGCTCCCCTCGCGCGCGCCGGTCAGGTTCATGCGCCGGCTCGCCGCCAGCACGAGCGCGGCGTAGACGGCCAGCCGCTCTGCCAGCCGGGGTTCGACACCGGCGACCGACAACGAGGCCAGCGCCGCCCCGTCCGGCAGCGGCGTCATGCCGGGCTGGCGTGCCGGTGCAGGTGGACGCTGAGCAAGGCCAGGTCGGCCGGCGTGATCCCCGGGATGCGGCCGGCGGCGCCGAGCGTGCGCGGCCGGGTGCGGCTGAGCTTTTCGCGCCCTTCGCGCGAGAGCGCCCGGACCGCGCCGTAGTCGAGGTCGCCCGGAACGACGACGGCCTCGTCGCGAGCGGCCCGCTCGATCGTCGCCTGCTGACGGCGCACGTAGCCGTCCATCTTGATCTCGATCGCGACCCGCTCGCCGATCGGCGGCGACAGCGGGGTCGGGAAGCGGTCGGCCACGTCCGGATAGTCGAGGTCCGGGCGCCGCAGCGCGTCGGCCAACGTGGCGCCGGGCAAAAGGGTTGTCCTGCCAATGGTGACGGTGCCCAGCCGGGTCGCCTCGGCGGCCTGCCGGCCCGTCACGATGGCGTCGCGGCGGGCGCGGAACGCCTCCCAGTCCGCCGCGTCGACCAAGCCGACCGCATGCGCGAGCGGCGTCAGGCGCTGGTCGGCGTTGTCGTGCCGCAGCACCACCCGGTGCTCCGCCCGCGAGGTCAGCATCCGGTAGGGCTCGTCGACCCCGCGGGTGACCAGGTCGTCGATCAGCACCCCCACGTACGAGGTCTCGCGGCCCAGCCGCAGCGGCGGGCGCCCGTGCGCGCGCAGGGCCGCGTTCGCGCCGGCGATCAGGCCCTGGGCCGCCGCCTCCTCGTAGCCGCTGGTCCCGTTGAGCTGGCCGCAGTGGAACAGGCCGGCGACGCGGCGTGTCTCGAGGCTCGGATCGAGCTCGGTCGGGCTGACGTAGTCGTACTCGACGGCATAACCGGCCCGCAGCATGACGACCTCGGCGAACCCCGGCAGCGTGCGCAGCAGCGCCAGCTGCACCTCAGCCGGGAGGGACGTCGAGAAGCCGCCGACATAGAAGGTCGGCTCGTCCCAGCCTTCGGGCTCGACGAAGACCTGGTGCGACGGATTGTGGGCGAACTTGACGACCTTGTCTTCGATCGAAGGGCAGTAGCGCGGTCCGATCCCGCGGATCAGATCGAGGCCGTAGAGCGGCGAGCGATGCAAGTTCTCGCGCACCAACGCATGGGTGCGCTCGTTGGTGTCGACGATCCAGCACGGCAACTGCGGCCCGGCGAACGCCGCCGCGCTCCGGTGCGAGAACGGCAGCGGCACCGCGCTGGGCGCCTGCACGCGCATCGCCTGCAGATCCAGCGTCGCGCGATCGACGCGCGGCGGCGTCCCGGTCTTGAGTCGCGCGAGCGGAAAGCCCAGCCGGGCCAATGCGCCGGAGAGCCCGAGCGCGGGCGCTTCGCCGAAACGGCCTTCGCTGCGGACCTCGTCGCCGCGGAACGTCTTGCCCCCCAGGAACGTCCCCGTCGCGAGCACGACGTTCGGCGCGCGCAGCGTGCGACCGTCGGCCAGTACGACGCCGCGCACCGCGCCGGCGACGACGTCGAGCTCTTCGGCCATCCCCGCCACCAGTTGGAGGTTCGGCTGCCGCTCGACCTCGGCCCGCGCCTCGCGCACGTACGCCGGCTTGTCGGCCAGCGCGCGCAGCGCACGCACCGACGGTCCCTTCGATTCGTTGAGGAAGCGCGCGTGCAGCGAGACGCGATCGGTGATGCGCGCCATCGCCCCGCCGAGCGCGTCGATCTCGCGCACCAGCTGCCCCTTGGCGCTGCCGCCGATCGACGGGTTGCAGGCCAGCGTGCACACGCGCGCCGGGTCGCCGGTCACCAGCAGCGTCGGCGCGCCCAGGCGTGCGGCAGCCAGGGCGGCTTCGAGGCCGGCATGGCCGCCGCCGACCACGATCACTGCGGCGTCGGCGCCGTCCGGTCGTTTCGTCACGCGCGCATCATCGTAGCATGCGTTCACAACCGGCGCCCGCGCGAGTTAGTCCGACCTGGCCGACGGGCAACTCGGGACGGTGGAGGAGCGCTGGCGCCTCGAGGCGAGGCTCGACGAGGTCGCAATCGCACGGCGCGGCGTGCGCAAGGCGCTCACCTGCGCCGGCGTCGACGCCGACTTGGTCGCGCTCGGCGAGCTCGCGACCGGGGAGCTGGTCGCGAACGCGATGGAGCACGGCCGGGGCTCGACCGTCGACGTCGCGCTGCGCACCTGCCCGGAGTCGGTCGTCCTCGCCGTCACCAACGAGGGCGCCGCGTTCGAACGAAGCTTCCCGACGGCCGCCTTTCTGCAGGACGCCGAGCGCGGACGCGGCCTCGCCTTGCTGGCCGCGTTCGGGTGCGACCTGTTGATCGCGTGCACGCCGCCGCGGCACTGCACCGTCACCGCGCGGATCCCACTGCACGCGGCGCGCTAGCGCACGTTCGCTTCGCGCGCCAGCAGCGCACGCTTGCGCTCGAGCCCCCAGCGATACCCGCGCAACGCACGGTCGCTGCCGACCACGCGATGACACGGCACCGCCAGCGCGACCGGATTCGCCGCGCAGGCGGCCGCGACGGCGCGCGCGTTGTGCGGCTCGCCCAGTGCGGCCGCCAGCGCGGCGTACGTCGTCGTCTCGCCGCTACGCAGCGCGCGCAGCGCGCGCCAGACGCGGCGTTGAAACGCGGTGCCGCGCACGTCGAGCGGCAGCGTCAGCTCGTGGTCCGGTCGATCGACGGCGCGCACCACCGCCGCCAGCGCGTCGCGAACGTCGGCCGGCGCCGCGTGTAGCTCGGCGTGCGGAAAACGCTTGCGCAGCTCGGCTTCGAGCGCGCGCGCGTCGTCGCCCAGCTCGATCGCGCACACGCCGCGCGGCGTGGTCGCGACGAGCACCGTGCCCAGCGCGCAGGGCGCGCTCGCGTACGCGATCCGTTGGCCTTTGCCGCCGGCGCGAAACGTCGAGGGCGTCATGCCCAGCGCATCGTCGTCGTACGCGCGGCTGGGCGAACCGAAACCGGCGTCCAGCAGCGCGTCGGTGACGCGCGACCCGGCTCCGAGCTCGGCTCGCAGCCGCTCGGCGCGGCGCGCGCGCCGGTACTCGCCGGGCGTGACACCGACGATCTGCCGGAACACGCGCTGAAAATGAAAGCGGCTCAGGCCGACGTGCTGCGCGATCGCATCGAGCGGCGGCGGCTCGGCCGCGTCGAGCAGCGCGCATGCGCGTGCGATCGCCCGCGCGCGCGCCGCGTCCGGCTGCGTGTCGGGCTCGCAGCGTTTGCACGCGCGAAAGCCCGCCCGCCGGGCGGCGCCGGCGTCGTCGAAGGCGACGACGTGCTCGCGCCGCGGCGTGCGCGCGGGGCACCCGCTGCGGCAGTAGATGTGCGTCGTCGTCACCCCGAACCGGAAGCGTTCGTCGCGCTTGCGGTTCACGATGTGCTCCCAGCGGCGCTCGTCGATCGGTTCCACGGTCTGCGTCATCACGACCCGATGCTACGCCGCGGGGCTGCGCCGGCGCGTCCCGCGCCTTGCGCGCGCATCGGCTACTTGCCGATGCAGAAGCGGGCGAAGATCCCGTCGAGCAGGGCCTCGGTCGCGGCGGCGCCCGTCAGCTCGGCCAGCGCGGCGACCGCCGCGGCCACGTCCGGTGCGGCCAGGTCGAGCGGTTCGCCGGCCGCCACGGTCGCCGCGGCCAGCGCCAACGCCTCGGCCGCGCGCGCGACGGCGTCGGCCTGCCGGGCCGAGGCCAGATGCGGCCGGCTCAGGTCCAGCAGCTCGCCGCGCCAGCCGGCGGCCGCGATCGCTGCGCGCACGGCGGCCAAGCCGGCCGGGTCCTGCACCGAGCCGTGCAGCGCGTCGGTCTCGGCCGGATCCCGTTCGCGAAAGCCGGCGTCGCCCAGGTCGCTCTTGTTGAACAGCACGACGCGCGGCCGCTCGCGGGTGCTCGTCAGCACGGCCCGGCTGTCGGCGTCGAGCGGACGCGAGCCGTCGACGACCACCAGGGCCAGCGCCGCGCCGGCCAGCGCCCGCTCGGTCCGGTCGATCCCGATCCGCTCGAGCGGGTCGGCGGTCCGGCGCAGACCCGCCGTGTCGAGCACCCGGACCGCGACGCCGTCGATCGTGAAACGCTCCTCGATCACGTCGCGGGTCGTCCCGGGGACGTCCGAGACGATCGCCCGATCCTCGCCCAGCAGCCCGTTGAGCAACGAGGACTTGCCGGCGTTCGGCGGCCCGACGATTGCCAGCGAGAGTCCCTCGCGCACCAGGCGGCCGCGTTCCCAGTCGGTGACCAGTCCCGCCAGCGCGGCCTGCGCAGCGCCGACGGCGTCGGCGACCGCGGCGCGCGCGGGCTCGGGAACCTCGTCGGGATAGTCGATCGCACCGGCCAATTGCTCGAGGATCGCCGTGAGCGGCGCGCCGACCGCCTCGACCGCCGCCCGCAGCCCGCCCGCCAGGTTGGCGTGCGCAGCGCGCGCGGCCGCCCGCGACTCGGCCGCGATGACGTCGGCGACCGCCTCCGCGGCGCTCAGGTCGAGCTTGCCGTGGACGAAGGCGCGCCGGGTGAACTCACCCGGTCCGGCCGGCCGCGCGCCGGCGTGGAGGCACGCGCGCAGCGTCTCGCCGGCGATCAGCGGGCTGCCGTGCACGTGCAGCTCGAGGACGTCCTCGCCGGTGACCGTGCGCGGCGCGTCCATGGCGATCGCCAGGCCCCGGTCGAGCACCGCGCCCTGGGCGTCGAGGATCTCGCCGTAGGTGGCGACCCGGTCGCGCAGCGCCTGCGCGCTGCGGAAGACGCGCGCGGCGATGGCCCGGGCCTCCGGGCCGCTGCAACGGACGATCGCGATCGCGCCGCGGCCCGGCGGGGTGGCGATCGCCGCGATCGTCTCCATCGAGGTCCGCCGTTACTCGGCGGCCGGCGCGTCCTTCGGGAACACCACCAGCCGGCGCTCCGGCTCGACGCCTTCGGACTCGGTGCGCACGAACGGCGAGTCGGCCAACGCGAGGTGGACGATCTTGCGTTCGGAGGGCAGCATCGGCTCGAGCTTGATCGGCCGCTGCTCGCGCACGACGCGTTCGAGCGTCGCCAGCGCCAACGTCTTGAGCTGATCGGCGCGGCGCGCGCGGTAGCCTTCGGCGTCGATCGTGTAGTAGTGCCGGTTGTTGCGCGAGCCGGCGTTGATGATGTTGTTGTAGATCAGGTTGAGCGCTTCGAGCGTCTTGCCTTCGCGGCCGATCAGCGCGGCCAGCTTGGGCCCGCGCACCTCGAAGTACTCGCCCTCGCTGCGCGCGATGTAGACGATCTCGACGTCGTCGAGTCCCATCTTGCCGAGGATCTCCTCGAGCAGCGCGCGGGCCGGCTTCGCCGCTTCGGGCTCGACCGACGGCGTCGCCGGCTCGAGCATCGGTCCGCGCGGCGGTCCGCTGCGGCGCGGTCGCCCCTCGCCCTCGCTGCCGCTGCGGCGCGGGGCCGGGCGGCTACCGGGCCGACGCCCGCCCGAACGGCGGCGTCCGCCTTCGAAATCCTCGTGACTCATCGCCGCGACCGCTTCTTCGCGCGGTAGGTGCGCTTCCCGTTGGTGGCCGCATCGCCGTCGGCCTTGCCGGCCGGTCGGGCCGGCGACCCCTGCAGCGCTTTCTTGCCGTTGCCGCTCTCGGCGACGGCCGGCGCGGCGTTCGCGCTCGCGAGCGCCTTGCCGCCCAAGCCGATGCCGAACTTGCGGAACATGTAGAACTGCTGCGCGACGGTGAACACGTTGGTCGCCAGCCAGTAGATGTACAGCGCCGACGCCCAGCGGTACTTGAAGCCGAAGAACGCGATCATCGCCGGCGAGACGAAGGCCATGATCTTCTGCGTCTGCGCCTGTTGCGGATCTTGCGAGGGCGGGCTGCCGTACCGCACGGTGAAGTACATCGAGACGACGTAGAGCACGAGCAGGAAGATGTCCGGCACCGCCAGGCTGCTCGCGAAGAGCGTGTAGTGCAGCATGCCGTTGACGGCCGCCGCCATCGGCGAGCCGATCCACAGCCAGTGCTCGGTGGTGAAGTCGCTGATCCGCGACTGGATCGCCCAGTACAGCCCGATCAGGATCGGGAACTGGATCACCATCGGCAGGCAGCCCGCCAGCGGGTTGACGTTGTGCTCCTTGTAGAGCGCCATCATCGCCTGGTTCTGGGCTTGCTGATCGTTCTTGTACTTGGCGCGGATCTGCGCGATCAGCGGCTGCACCTTCTGCATCTCCGCCATCGAGCGGAACTGCATCGCGGCCAGCGGCCACAGCACGATGCGAACGACGAGCGCGAGGACGATCAGGGCCCAGCCGTAGGACGGGATCACCGCGTGGATCCCGGTCAACACGTTGCCGAGCCCGTGGACCAGCGGGTCGAAGAAGACGTTGGTGGCGAGCACGGGCGTCAGGGGGCCTTTCGAATGCGCAAGGGGACCGGGTCGAAGCCGCCCGGATGCCAGGGTCCGCAACGCAGCAGACGGCGCACCGCCATCGTACCGCCGTGCAGGGCCCCGTGTTTCTGGATCGCCTCGCTGGCGTACTCCGAGCAGGTCGGCGCGAAGCGGCACGCCGGCGGCAGCACGGGTGAGACGAGAAGCTTGTACAGGCGCAGCGCGCCGAGGAGGGCCGAGCCGATCATGCCGCGGCGCCGAGGGCGCGGGCGACCTCGCCCTGGAGGACCGGGAAGCCCAGCTCGCCGGCGCCCGGCCGCGCGATCACGACGATGTCGCGCCAGGGTGGCGCGGCCAGCGGGTAGCGGTCGAGGATCGCCTTGAGGCGGCGGCGCAGGCGGTTGCGGACGACCGCACCGCCGACGGTCCCGGCCACCGTGATCCCGACCCGGCTGCGGCCTCGCCCATCGGCGAGGAACCAGGTCAGGTATGGTCCGGCGACCCGCTTCCCCCGGCGGGTGACGCGGCTGAAGTCGCCTCGGCGCCGCAGGGAGTCGTAGGCCCGCACGGGATCACACCGCCAGGCGGTGACGCCCCTTCTTGCGGCGCGCGGCAAGGACGCGGCGGCCGTTCTTCGTCTGCATGCGGGCGAGGAAGCCATGAACGCGCTTCCGGCGCCGGTTGTGCGGCTGATAGGTCCGCTTCACGGAACGAGTACTCCTAGGCTGGGGCGCGGCCAGGCCTGCCCCGTCGGGTGCGACACGTCAGTATACGGGCTCGGGCCCCCGAGCGTCAAGGAAAGGCGGCGTTCTGCGAATCGTTCGCGACTTGTCCACAGCGGTGGAGAGGGCTGTGGATGAATCATGAGGGGCAAGCGTCGCGGATGCCGCTGCGATGCGGGTTCCTGCCGTATTTCGAGAGCCGGGGAAAGTGGTGGATACGTCGGGCGGACCTCGGCCGGACGCGACCGGCCCGCCTGTGGATAAGTGGAGAAGTCCGGGGGAAAACCGCGCAGGAAGCCTCCCCCGCCGGGCCAATCCCCGTTGCTCATTCTCCCCCAGCGACGTTTGCCTGCTGGGCGGATCATGCAGTGGACGGTAACGGTATGAACCAGACCAGCACGACGGTGCCACAGGATCTTTGGACCGCGGCACTCGACCGGCTCGAGCCTCGGTACAACAAACCGGTTTTCGAAATGTGGCTCAAGCCGATGCGGCTGGTCGACCTCACGCCCTCGGAGATCGTCCTGGCGGTGCAGACGACGTTTGCCCGCGATTGGGTCGAGAACCGGCTCAAGGGCGACATCACCGCCGTCCTGCACGAGCTGCTGGGCGCCGAGGTCGCGCTGCGCGTGGTCGTCGATCCGGGGGCCGAGACCCATACGCCGGCAACCGCGGTCCCGGCGGCCAAAGCGGCCCCGACCGACGACCTGCGCATCGGGCACCTCAACCCGCGCTACACCTTCGACGACTTCGTCATCGGGAACTCGAACCGGTTCGCGCACGCCGCCGCGTTGGCGGTGGCCGACGCGCCGGCGATGGCCTACAACCCGCTGTTCTTGTACGGCGGCGTGGGGCTGGGCAAAACGCACTTGATGCATGCCATCGGGCACCGCGTGCTGGCGCACAATCCCAGCGCCAACATCGTGTACGTCTCCTCGGAGAAGTTCACCAACGAGTTCATCATCGCGATCAAAAACAATCAGACGGTCGAGTTCCGCAACCGCTACCGGCACGTCGACGTGCTCTTGATCGACGACATCCAATTCCTCGAGGGCAAGGAGCAGACCCAAGAGGAGTTCTTCCACACCTTCAACTCGCTGCACGAAGCGCAAAAGCAGCTCGTCATATCGAGCGACCGCCCGCCCAAGGAGATTCAAACCTTGGAGTCGCGGCTGCGTTCGCGGTTCGAATGGGGCCTGCTCACCGACATCCAGCCGCCGGACTTCGAGACGCGCGAGGCGATCTTGCGCAAGAAGGCCGAGACCGAGAAAGTACCGGTTCCGGACGAAGTCTTGGCATTTATCGCCAAGGTTATCCCGTCGAATATCCGAGAACTTGAGGGTTCGCTCATCCGCGTGGTCGCGTTCGCGTCGTTGACGAAGTCCGCGATCACGGTGGAGCTCGCCTCCGAGGTTCTCAAGAACGCCGTGGCCCAGGCCCCGATGCACCGCGTCACCATTCCCTTGATCAAAGAACGCGTCGCCAAACATTACGGCATCTCGATCAAGGAGATGGAGGCGCAGCGCCGGGATCAGCGTGTGACGCTGCCGCGCCAAATCGCGATGTACATCGCCTGGCAGCTCACCGGCGCGTCACTGCCGCAGATCGCGCGCGAGTTCGGCAAGAAGGACCACACGACCGCGATGTACGCGCGCGACAAGATCGCCGACATGATGGACGCCGACGAAGCGTTCCGCAACAAGGTCCGCTCGCTGGTCTCCCAGATCCAGACGGAATGAGGTGGCTTCATCGCTCTGAACGAGCGCTGAAGCCTTCGCGGTCCTCGCTGCGCTGCGGTCCGCCACAAGTGGCGGGCCTTTCTTTTTCTCAGCGTGTCGCAGATGGGTGGGGAGGCCGGCCCTGCCCAATCCACCTTTCCCTCCCCGCGCTGGGCACAGGGCACCCTATGCCCCGTGGAAAAACGGGATCGTCGCGTGTGACGGGGATAGCGGGGACACGGGACGGACCGGGTCCACACCCTCGACGGACCGCGAACCCCTGCGGCACATGGCGGAAGGCGTTTGTCCCCGCTGTGCACCGCCTTACTGCTAGTACGACGATTCTTCTTTAACTTATGACACGGCGCCCAGACCGCGTCGGGACGGTGGATCAGTGAAGTTCACGTGCAGTACCAAGGACATCGCTTCGGCCGTCGGCGCCGCGAGCAAGGTCGTCAACGCGCACACGACGGTGCCGATCCTCTCGAACGTGCTGCTGACCGCCGCTGACGACGGCATCCGCGTGCGCGCGACCGATCTCGAGCTGACGCTCGAACAGTCCTTCCCGGCGGAGATCGCGGAGGCCGGCGCCGTCACCGTTCCGGCCAAGCTCTTCAGCGGCTACCTGGGCAACTTACCGGCCGGCCTGCTCGAGCTGACCGGCTCGTCCTCGCGCGCCTCGGTCAAAGCCGAACGCTCGAACTACGACTTCCACGCGCTCCCGGCCGACGAGTACCCGCCGCTGCCGGCGGCGCAGAAAGGCGCGAGCTTCGCGCTGGGCGCCAAACGCTTCCGCGACGGCGTCAACGCGACGATCTTCGCGGCGTCGAGCGAAGAGGCGCGCGGCGCCGTGCTGATGGGCACGCTGCTCGAGCTCGACGGCGACCGCATCACGCTGGTCGCGACCGACGGCTACCGCCTCGCGCGCTGGACCTCGACGCTGGACCGGCCGATCGAGGGCAGCGCGCGGTACATCGTCCCCTCCCGCGCGCTGAACGAGGCGGCGCGCAATCTGGGCACTGCCGACGAAGTCGAGGTCACCGCCCTGGGCGCGCAGGCCAATCAGCTGCAGTTCACCGCCGGCACCACCTCGATCGTCGTGCGGCTGGTCGACGGGCAGTACCCGAACTACCAGCAAGTGATCCCGGCCAAGTTCGACCGCCGCGTCGTCGTCAACACGCAGGGGCTGATCGGCGGCTTGCGCCGCGCCGAGCTGGTCGCCGGCGACCGCGCCTCGATGGTCAAGCTCGAAGTCGCCAACCAGACGCTGATGATCACCGCCAAGTCCGACGTCACCGGCAACGCCTACGAAGAGCTCGAAGTCGAGCAGACCGGCGACGATCTGGCGATCGCGTTCAACGCGCGCTACTTGGTCGAGATCCTCAACCACGTCGACTCGCCGCAGACGATCCTCGAGTTCTTGGGCCCGCTCTCGCCGGCCGCGATCCGTCCCTTCGAACCGGCCGACGGCGGCGAACAGCTCTACGTGTTGATGCCGCTGCGCCAGTAGCCGTGGGACCGCTCGATGCGCTCGAGCACGTCGGCGGCTTCGATCACCACGCCTGGGGACCATGAAAGTCGAACGGCTGCGGCTCGGAGCGTTTCGGAACTACGAGAGCCTCGACTTCGCGCCGGAGTCGGGGCTCAACGTTCTGGTCGGCGCGAACGCGCAAGGCAAATCGAACTTGCTCGAAGCGTTGGCGATGCTCGCGACGGGGAAGTCGTTTCGCGCCAAACGCGACGCCGAGCTGATTCGCGAAGGCGCCGAGCGCGCGGAGGTCGCGGGCGAAGCGCGCGTCGCCGCCGGCGAGATGCTGCTGCGCTGCACGATCGCGCGCACGCCGGTCGGGGTGCGCAAGAGCTTCGAGGTCAACGGCGGCGCGGTCGGGTTCGGGCGCTTTCTCGGACGCACGCGCGTGGTGACGTTCGTGCCGGCCGACTTGCAGCTCGTGGCGGGCGGGCCGGCGCTGCGGCGCTCGTTCCTCAACGGCGCGCTGGCGCAGCTCTCGCCGACCTACTACCGCGACCTCGCGCTCTACCAGAAGATCATCCAGCAGAAGGCGGCGCTGTTGCGCGGCGCGATCGCGCCCGACCGCGAGCTCCTGCTGGCCTACAACGACGAGCTGATCCGGCCCGCGAGCGCGCTGATCGCGGCGCGGCGCGCGTTCGTCGACGAGCTGGCGGCGGCGACCGCGGCGATCTACGGGCGCTGGGCGGGCACCCGCGAGCGGCTCGGGGTCACCTATGCGGCCAGCCCCGAGGGCGACGTCGGCGAAGCGCTGGCTTCGCACGTCGAGTCCGAGCTGCGCCGGCGCACGACGCTGGTCGGGCCGCACCGCGACGACCTGCGGCTGCTGGTCGACGGCCGGCCGCTGGCGGCGTTCGGCTCGCAAGGGCAGCAGCGCACGGCGGTGCTCGCGCTCAAGGTCGGCGAATACGACGTGATGCGCACCCGCACGGGCGACGCGCCCATTCTGCTGCTCGACGACGTGCTCAGCGAGCTCGATGCCGACCGCGCGGCGGGGTTCTTGGGCGCCGTCTCGGGCTACGAACAGGCCTTCCTGACCGCGACCGAGGTGCCGCCGGATCTGGGCGGGGCGGCGATCTGGGCGATCCATGCCGCGGCGGTGAGCCGGTGCTGAAGCTCGGGCAGGTCCTGGACGGCTGGCGGCCGCGCGCCGACGCCGGCGGTGACCCGCTGGTGGCGGTGCGGGCGGCGTGGCCGGACCTGGTCGGCGCCGACGTCGCCCGCGCGGCGACCCCGGTGGCGCTCGAGCGCGACGTGCTGGTCGTGCTGACCACCTCGCCGGCCTGGTCGCACCAGCTGGCCTTTCTCGAGCCCGAGATCGTGCGCGGCCTGCGCGCGTTGCCCGCGACCCGCACGCTGGAGCGGCTGCGCTTTCGCGTCGGGACCATTCGCAGCCGGACCGCCGGCGCCGGCGGGCGCGGCGGTCCGCGGCGCGGCGCGGGCGCCGGTGCGCCGGCCCAGCCACCGGCCAAGACGCTCGACGAGGCACTGGCGCGGCTGCGCCGAGCCGTCGATCATGCGCGCAGCGCCCACCAGGCCGCCGGCGGGACGTTCTGCACGCTCTGCGACGCCCCGGTCGACGCCGGTCCGACCTGCACGCCCTGTCGCGACGACGTCCGCCGGCGGCGTACCTTCGCCTGCGAGCGCCTGCTCTACGAAGCGCCGTGGCTGAGCGCCGAGGAGGTGCTGGTGCTGGTCGAGGGGTTGACGCCGGAGGCGTACGACGCGATCCGCAAGCGGTTGTTGCGCTCGTGGTGGGACGAGCTGGTGCGGGCCAACAAGCTGCACAAGCTGCGCCAACCGATCGACCGGGTGCGGCTGCGCAAGCTGGCCAGCTCGCTGGTGCTGCTGGAGACGCGGATCGAGCCGACCCGGCTGGAGCTGGACTCGCCGCTGCGCCGCAATACGCTGGGCGAGCTGTTCGACTTCGTGCGCGCGATCGAGACCGGTTCCGAGTGAAATGAGGCCTCGACGGCGAAGACTACCTGTCGGATGAACGAATACACGGGCGAACAGATCGAGGTCCTCAAAGGGCTCGAGGCGGTTCGCAAGCGGCCCGGCATGTACATCGGCAACACGTCCGATCGCGGGCTCCATCAACTGGTCTACGAAGCGGTCGACAACGCGGTCGACGAGGCGCTCGCCGGCTACGCCACCACGATCAAGGTCGTCCTGCACAAGGACGGTTCGTGCAGCGTCCAGGACGACGGGCGCGGGATCCCGGTCGACCTGCACGCCGAGGAGAAGCTGCCGGCGGTCGAGGTCGTGATGACGATCCTGCACGCGGGCGGCAAGTTCGGCAAGGGCGGCTACAAGGTCTCGGGCGGCCTGCACGGGGTCGGCATCTCGGTCGTCAACGCGCTCTCGGAGTGGATGATCACCCGCGTCAAGCGCGACGGCTGGGAATGGGAGATCCGCTTCGAGCGCGGCATCACGACGCAGAAGCTCAAGAAGCTCGGTCGCGCCGAAGGCACCGGGACCTTCCAGTGGTTCAAGCCCGATCCCGAGGTGTTCGAGACGCTGGACTACTCGTGGAAGACGCTCGAATCACGGCTGCGCGAGCTGGCGTTCCTCAACCGCAAGCTCGCGATCACGCTGCGCGACGAACGCCCCGAGGAAGTCAAGGAGCGCACGTACTGCTACGAGGGCGGCATCGTCTCGTTCGTCGAGTGGCTCAACGAGAACAAAGAAGCGCTCACGCCGGTCATCTCGACCAACGGCGAGCGCGACGACGTGATGGTCGAGTGCGCGCTGCAGTACACCGACGGCTACAACGAAGTCGTGTACGCGTACGCCAACAACATCAACACGATCGAAGGCGGCATGCACCTGACCGGGTTCCGCACCGCGGTCTCGGGCAAGGTCAACGAGTACGCGCGCAAGCGCGGCATGCTCAAGGAAGCCGACGCCAACCTCTCGACCGACGACTGCATGGAAGGGCTGACCGCGATCGTCTCGGTCAAGCTGCAAGAGCCGCAGTTCGAAGGCCAGACCAAGACCAAGCTCGGCAACGCCAAGGTGCGGCCGATCGTCAATTCGCTGGTGAGCGAACGGCTGGACTTCTTCCTCGAGGAGAATCCCAAAGTCGCGCGCGCGATCGTCGACAAGTGCATGCAGGCCGCGCGAGCGCGCGAAGCGGCGAAGAAGGCACGCGACCTGACGCGCCGCAAGAGCGTGCTCGAGGGCAGCGGGCTGCCGGGCAAGCTGGTCGACTGCAAGGTGACGGACCCCGCGCTCTCCGAGCTGTTCCTGGTCGAGGGCGACTCGGCCGGCGGCACGGCCAAGGGCGGTCGCGATCCCAACGTGCAAGCGATCCTGCCGCTGCGCGGCAAGATCCTCAACGTCGAGAAGGCGCGCATCGACAAGATGCTGGCCAACGAAGAGATCCGCACGATGATCACCGCGCTCGGCGCGGGCTTCGGCGACGACTTCGACGTGGCCAAGCTGCGCTACCACAAGATCATCATCATGACGGACGCCGACGTCGACGGCTCGCACATCCGCACGCTGCTGCTGACGTTCTTCTATCGCAAGATGAAGCCGCTCATCGAGAACGGCTACGTCTACATCGCGCAGCCGCCGCTGTACGGCGTGAAGAAGGGCAAGAAGCAGTGGTGGGCCTTCACCGAGGCCGAGCTGCAGGGCATCTTCAACGGCGACGACCCCAAAGATTTCACCATCCAGCAGTTCAAGGGGCTGGGCGAGATGGACGCCGAGCAGTTGGCGGAGACGACGATGGACCAGCAGTCGCGCCGGCTCAAGCGGGTCGAGCTCGACGAGGCCAGCGAGGAAGCCGAAAAAGTCTTCACCGAGTTGATGGGCGAGAAGGTCGAGCCGCGCAAGGCCTTCATCCAAGAGTACGCGCGCACGGTACGTAACCTAGATCTTTAAGGCCGCGTTCATCGGGACTTCCAGGTCCCGATGAACAGCGCGCACGAAGGTTTGCCGCCATGCGCCCCCGGGGACGACGGAAGCGGTGGTCGGCCTGAAGGCGTCGCGGAGAGCGGTGATCCTCACCGCCGTCGTCGCGGCGCTGCTGATCGCGGTCGTGCTCGCGCGTCACCTCATCGCGCGCGCGCTGATCGAAGGGATCGTCTCGCTGGCGACGGGCTACCAGGTCCGGATCGGCGACGAGCGGCTGGGCATGTCGCACGGGACGTTCTTCAACGTGCACGTCGTCAAGAACGGCGATCCGGTCCTCTCGGCCGAGCGCGTCGACGTCGACTACGCCCTGCGCGACATCTTCCCGGGCGGCGCGCACCGCTACGGCTTCGCGGCGATCGCGATTCAGCGCCCGGTCCTGACCATCACCCGGCATACGGACGGCAGCCTCACCTTCACCCGCCCCGGCGGGACGCCGGCGGCCCCGCCGCCGCCCACGCGTCAGGCCGCCGCACCGCTGTACTTCACCGCTCGCCTGCGCGACGGTGAGATCCGCCTGGTCGATCAAGCGCCCAACGCGCGCGACCTGGCCGTGCAGACGATCGACGATCTCTCGCTCGACGCGTCGGTGAAGTCCGACGCGCGCACCACCGCCAAGATCGACGGCATCCTGGTCGCGCGTCCGCACGCCGGCGCGCCGCTGGCTCGTTACCCGCTCTCGGTGCGGGTGCTGATCGACGTCCCGCGCGGAATCGCGCTCGATCGCATCCGCGCCGCGCACTTGCCGATCCGCGGCGTGCTCGGATTCCTGGTGCACACCAAGGCGGTGCGGTTCGACGACGGGCTGGTCGACGACGTCGACGTCGACGCGTACGCGCTGGCGCCGAAAGCGGGCGAGTCGTTCGCGTATCAGCTCGGCGGCAGCGCCGCGTTCTCCGGCGCGCGCATCGCGGTCGGCGCGCTGAGCCGGCCGATTCGCGACTTGCACGGCCCGTTGATCTTGACCGACGGCGCGGTCGCCTTCCCGTCGGTCGGCGGCGAGCTGGCCGGTATCCCGCTGCGCGGCCGCGGTGCGCTCTACGGGCTGTTCACCGTGCCGACGTTTCGCTTCGGCATCGCCGCCGACGGCGACGTCGCGCAGTTGCGCACGCTGTTCTCGTTCGCGAACCGCTTGCCGCTGCGCGGCCCGATCCACCTGCGCACCCTGATCGCCTCGCAGCTCAGCAACCCGTTGATCCGCACCTGGGTGAACGCGCCGCGACTGGCCTACGACCGCTATCCGTTCGAGGGACTCAACGGCGTCGTCGACTACGCCGCGAACGCGGTCGTGCTGCACGGTTTCGACGCGCAGTTCGGCCACGCGCACATCATGCTCGGCGGCGACGTCGACATCGGCAAAGCCGGCGCCGGTGACCGGCTGACGTTCATCGTCCACGCGTCCGGCGAGGGCGCGCAGTTTCCGTATACCGACGCGGTCGCGCCGGACGCGCACGTTGGGTTGACCG
The DNA here is from genome assembly GCA_035504415.1 of Candidatus Sulfotelmatobacter sp. Classification (NCBI taxonomy): domain Bacteria; kingdom Pseudomonadati; phylum Acidobacteriota; class Terriglobia; order Terriglobales; family Candidatus Korobacteraceae; genus Candidatus Sulfotelmatobacter; species Candidatus Sulfotelmatobacter sp. The sequence continues at coordinate 171,775 of DATJRY010000013.1, forward strand.
CGATCGTCGAGCAGCCGCCGAAGGCGGGTTTCGACGCGCGCGGGACGCTGGCGCTCGACGGCGGGACGACCGGCGGCGCGACCTTCGACTTGGACCAGTTCGGCGTGGGGACGTTCGGGCCGTTCGCGTTCGCGCGCGCCGACGGCTCGACGCTCAGCGGCGGCTTCCAGCTGGAGCGGCCGATCTCGGCGAGCGCGGGTTGGCTGCACGTGCGCCGGTACCGGCTGGCCGCGAAGCGCGCGCCGGCGCTCCCCGGGGTCCGTCTTCCCGGCCTGCCGCCGATCTCGGGGGTGCTGGACGGCGACCTGGCCGCGGCCGGCACGCCCAGCACCTTCGGCTTGGCGGGCCGGGTGGCCGGCAGCGACGTGCGCGCCTTCGGCGTCGCGCTCGGCAACGGCAGCGTCGAGCTGGGCGGGACCTTCAACGAGCTGCTGATGCGCAACATCGCGGTGGCGGGGCCGGTCGGGCACTTCAACGGCGTGGGCGCCGTCAGCCAGAGCACGGTCGCGTTCGAAGGCAACTACGACGGCGATCTGGCCGCGCTCGATCGATTCGTCCCCGGCGCGCACGCGCGCGGCCCGGTGCACGGCGAGCTGCGCACCGCCGTGATCGGCAACCGCGTCGTCGTGCAGACGGCCGGCGTCGACCTGCGCGGCGGCACCGTGCACGGCATCCCGCTCGAGCAGATGGCCGGGACGATCGAGATCCAGGGCAAGACGATCCGCATCGTGGCCGCCGACGGGACCGTGGCGCAAAGCCCGGTCGCGGCGGCCGATTTGGGCGGCCCGTTCCTGGTGTCGGTGCCGGGCGCGCCGGCGTCGGCGCTCAAGCCGGCCGGCCTGCCGTTGGACGCCGGCGCGCTGGCGATCTTCGGCCGCGCGGACCTGCGCGACGGACCGCACTTCGAGGGTGTCGTCGCGCTGAGCGACGGCCGCGCCGCGGGGTACCCGATCAGCGGCGGCGCCGAGTTCGCGTTGAACGGCACGAACGCGCACATCCGGCACGGCGTCGGTGCGCTGGGCGACACCTACGGCGACTTCTACGGCAACGTGACCGGGATCGGCGCCCGTGACGCCTACGACCTGCGCGCGCGCATTCCGATCGGCGACGTGGCCCAAGTCGCGCGCACCGCGCGACTGCCGGTCCACACGCTCGAAGGATCGTTCAGCGCGCGCGTGCACGTCGGCGGCAGCGGCGCGCGCCCACGGATCGCCGGGACGGTCACGGCGTCGGAAGGCTCGTACAACGGCCTGGCCTTCCGCGACGCGAGCGCGCAGGTGGTCGCCAGCCCCGCCGGCATCGACGCCAGCGCGGGCACCATCACCGTCGGTTCGACGCAAGTCGCGCTCGACGCCAGCTACGCCGGCAGCGCGCTGTTCGTCCAGGCGCGCAGCGCCGACCTCGACCTCGCCGACTTCGACGATTACTTCGACGAGGCCGAGATGCTCGATGGCCGCGGCCGCGCCGCGATCGCGTTCAGCGACGACGGACAAGGCGCGCGCAGCTACGGGCGCGTCGCGCTGACCGGGCTGCGGTTCCAGCGGTTCCGCATCGGGACGACCGATGCGACCTGGTCGACCCGCGCCCGCACGATCACCGCCAGCGCGTCGGTCGACGGGCCGGGCGGCGCGGGCCGCGTGCAAGGGACGATGGTGGCCGCGTCGGGCGACCCGGTCACCGCCTTCCGGCGCGCCGACTATCGCGGCTCGTTCGCGCTCACCGACGTCGACTTGCCGACCTGGTTGCCGGCGCTCGGCTTCACGCAAGTGCCGGTGCTCGGCCAAGTCGACGCCTCCGGCAGCGTTTCGGGCCGTTGGCCGCGCCTGGCCGCCGACGTTCAGGCGAGCCTGCAGAACGGACGCGTCGACGGGTTGTCGATCGCCAGCGCGCAACTGCACGCACGCAGCGACGGCCGCCGTGTGGTGCTCTCCGAGGGCGCCGCCGACTTGGGCTTCGCGCGCTTCAACGCCAGCGGTTCGGCGGGCTTCGGCTTGAACGATCCGCTCGATCTCTCGTTGCAGACCGACGTGCCGGACATCGCGGTCGCGCTCGCGACGCTGCGGCCGAAGGCCGCGCGCCCGCCGATCGGCGGCGCGCTGCAGGCCGACCTGGTCGTGCGCGGGACGCGCCGCGCGCCGCGCGCGACGATCGGCTTCGCGCTCAGCGACGCGCACTACGCGACGCTCTCGGTGCCGCGCGTGCTCGGCAGCGCGGCCTATGACGGGACGACGCTCGAGATCCAAGACGCCGAGGCGACCTTCGCCAAGGGCAGCGTGCTGGTCGCGGGCTCGCTCCCCTTCAGGCTCCCGAGCGCGGGCAACGCGCGGCCGATGCTCTCGAACGGGCCGTTCTCGTTCACGCTGGCGCTCGACGACCTGGATTTGGCGCCGTTCGGCGGGTTCGTCCCGGGACCGCAGACGGTGCTGGGCGGCACGCTCGACGGACGGCTCGCGATCGAAGGGACACCGCGCGCGCCGCGCGTCGCCGGCACGATCGCGCTCAGCGGCGGCAGCTACCGTTCGCAGCTCGACACCGCGCCGATCAAGGACGGCGTCGCGAAGCTGGCGTTCTCCGGCACCAGCGTCGCGCTGCAGGCGCTGCACGCCGACGTCGGCGGCGGCACCGTCGACGGCAGCGGTCAGCTCGATCTGCCGTTCGGCGGCGTGCGCGCGCGCGGCTACTCGATCTCGATCACCGCGCGCGGCGCGCGCATCGACGCGCCGCAGTTCGGCCGCGGCATGTTCGACGGCGACCTCACGCTCAAGAGCGGCCCGCGTCTGCCCGAGCTCAGCGGCAAGGTCACGGTCAGCAACACCTCGATCCCGTTCGCGACGATCTTACGGCTCGCCACCGGCGCGGGCGCGAAGACGGGACAGTCGGTCGGACCGCCGTTCGACTTGGCGTTCAACCTGGTCGCCGACGTCGGCAAGAACGTCGCGGTGCAATCGCAGAACCCGTTCATCGACGTCGGCGTCACCGGCGGGCTGACGATCGGCGGCACGTTGACCGCGCCGACGCTCGACGGCAAGCTCTCGGCGACGCCGGGCGGCGTCGTCTCGACCTACAACCGCGCCTTCCGCGTGCAACAGGCGACGGTCGCCTTCGACCCGGAACGCGGCCTCGATCCGTTCCTCGACCTGCGCGCCTTCGCGCACATCAGCAACCCCGACCCCGACCCGACCCGCAACGCGATCGGCAGCGCCGACATCACGATCACCGTGCGCGGCTACGCCGACGAGCTGGCAACCGGCGGCGGCATCACCTTCGCCTCGAGCCCGCCGTACTCGCAAGAACAGATCGTCGGGCTGCTGCTCGACGCGTCGGTGTTCGGTGCGATCAACTTCGGCCAACAGCAGAACGGCGTGTTCTTGCGCGGCGCGCCGGGCGAGAACGATCCGCTGCTGCCGCCCGGCGTGACCGTCTATCAGGCCGGCGTCATCTCGTTCAACCAAGAGGCGTTCTCGATCCTCAACGGTCAGCTGACGGCGCGCTTCCTGGCGCCGATCGAACGCTATCTGATCGGTGCGTCGGGGCTCTCGGACGTCGAGCTGACCGTCGACTACGGCGGCGGCATCGGCGTCGAGCTGCTCAAGCAGATCGGCAAACGCGACATCTACGCCAGCCTGAGTCAGAACTTCACCCGCCCCAACCGCACCGCGGTCGGCTTCACCGCGCGGCCCGACGCGGCGACCTCGATCGACCTGAACTTCTTCGAGCAGTCCGGCGTGCCGTCGTACTTACCGGAGACCTACGGCGGTTCGCCGTTCTACAGCCTGGTGCGCGTGCAGGGGATCCAGGCGCTCTCGGGCCGCCAGGGCTTCCAGTTCTCGATCGTGCGCAAGTACCCGTAGCGCGCGGTCGTCGTCAGCGCCGGCGGCGCGCCTCGACGCCCACCGATCCGGTCGTCACCGTGATCGCGACGGTGACGTGCTGCCCGTTCGCGTCGGAGATGGTCGCGCTGCACGTCCCCGCGGCCGTGCCGGTCACCGTGAACGTCTGCGCGGGACCGGTGCCCGCGCTCGGGCTGACGGCGGCGACCCCCGAGCACGTGTCGTTCTCGTTGAAGGCGCCGCCGTAGCTCAGCTCTTGGACTTGCGTCGTCAACGCGAACGTCGGACCGGTCCCGCTCAGCGCGAGCGAGGTGGGGTTCGCGGTCAACGGGCTCGGCGTCGGGGTGGGCGTGGGCGTGGGCGTGGGCGTCGGTGTCGCCGTGGGCGTCGGGGTGGATGTCGGTGTCGGCGTGGGTGTCGGCGCGGCGGTGGGCGTCGCGCTCGCCCGCGGGGTCGGCGTCGCGGTCGCGGTCGGCGTCGCGGTCGGTACCGCGAGATCGCGCGGCGGCGCGGTGGTCGGCCCGCATGCGGCCAGCACGCCCGCGGCGAGCCACGCGCAGATGGCAAGGCGGCGTTCGGCAGTGCGCATCAGAGCGAATATAGCCCCGTCCGCACCGGGCTGTCCATCGGTACGATCGGATTGGCAGGAGCGGCCTGCTCTAAAGGCCTGTGGCCGGGAGCGTCGTACCCAGGGGACCGGGAACGCGCGCCCCCCGCTGCGCGTTACTCCAGTCATCCACGCCGACCGGCGGTCGCCCCGCGCCCCCGCGGTCCTCAGCTTCGTCACGAAGGACGTCTCCCGCTTGTTCGAACGGTTTCGCCGCGCGTCGCGCCTGATGCTCGCCGTGCTCGCGTTCCTTGGTCTCCTAGCGCCTCAGGCGTACGCGGCCAACGCAGCACCTACGGTCGTTTCGGTCACGGTTACCGGCAACACCCACGTCCCGACCGATCGAATTCTCGCGGTCGTTCGCACGAAAGTCGGTGATCCGTTCGATCCCGCGGTCGTGCAGGAGGACCTGCGCGCGATCGCCGCGCTCGGCTTCTTCGCCGACCAGGCGCCGCCGGTGATTCGCCAGCGGCCCGACGGCGTCGCCGTGACCTTCCGCGTCATCGAGAATCCGGTCGTCACCGCGATTCACTTCGAGGGCAACAAGAGCGTCTCGGCCGACACGCTGCTGGCGCTGATGGACACCGCGGTCGGCCAAGTCTTCAACATCTCGACGTACCAGCAAGACGTCCTGAAGATCAACAGTTACTACAACAAGATCGGCTTCGGCGGTCAGGTGCCCTCGCACGTCGTCGACGTCAACATCACGCCCGACGGCGTGCTGACGCTCAAGCTGCAAGAAGGCCTGACGGTTCGTCAGGTCATCATCACCGGGCCGCCCGAAGGCGACCCGCTGCTGCCGCCCAACCTGATCAAGGCCGCGCTCGTGACCAAGCCCGGCAGCCCGTTCTCCGACGAGCAGCGCGACAAGGACTACGACGCGCTCAAGGCGCTCTACGAGAAGTACGATCTCAAGATCGGCGACCTCGAGGCCGGCGTCGATCCGACCACGATCGACGAGAAGACCGGCACCGCGGACGTGCGCTACACGATCAGCGTGCTGCGCGTCGGCGCGATCGAGATCACCGGCAACACCAAGACGCACGACGACGTCATCCGCCGCGAGCTGCGCTTGCGGCCGGGCATGGTGGTGACCGACAGCGCGCTGCGCCGCGACTACGACCGCCTCAACAACCTAGGCTTCTTCGAGAAGATCGACTTCCAGGCCAAGCCCGGACCCGATCCCAAGCGGCCGGGCCTGGTCACGCTGAACTGGCAGGTCAAGGAGCAGCGCACCGGCACCGCGACGTTGGGCGCCGGCTACTCGGGCGGTATCACCGGCACCGGTCTGACCGGCAACCTCTCGTACCAGCAGAACAACATCAACGGCACCGGCGACGGCGGCGCGATCCGCATCGAGCGCGGCGCGCGCATCTCCGACGCGCAGCTCTCGGCGACGATTCCGTACCTGGGCAACACGCCGGCCTCGCAGAAGTACAGCCTGGGCGCGACGATCTTCGATCAGTCGCAGACCAACTACTATCCGGTCTACTACGACTGCGGAGCGGGCTCGGGCGTCGACGTGACCTGCCCGACGACCGGCATTCCGGTCGCGATCGTGCCGCCCAACGCGACCCAGTACTCGCTGGTCAACGGGATCATCTCGACCTATCAGACCAGCTCGCGCGGCATCACCGTCAACCTCGGGCGCCGCCTGACCGACATCTTCCACGTCAGCGGCGGCCTGAACATCGAGTCGGTCGCCTCGCAGGCGACGGTCCCGTTGCCGTACGCGTTCACCTCGAACCCCGGCAACGAGCTGTCCGGCTGCGTCAACGAGTTCGAAGGCTGCAACACCGCCAGCGACGCGCTGGGCGTGGTCGCGCCGTCGATCGCCGAGATCGACTCGACCAAGGCCTATCCGCTGCACAGCGTCGTGTTCGGGTTCGGCGCCGACTCGCGCGACGACGTGTTCAACCCGACCCGCGGTTGGCTCGTCAACCTCAGCGACGAGCTGAGCGAACCGTCGTTCGGCTCGGCCTTCCACTACGATCTGCTCGTGGCCGACGTCGCGAAGTTCTTCCCGATCGGCAAGGGCTGGACGCTGGGCATCCACGGCGTCGACGGCAGCTCGACCGGCGCGCTGCCGACGAACAAACTGTTCATCTTCTCGGACCAGCAGCTGCGCGGCTACGAGGACCCCTTCTACGGGACCGACGAGCTGCTCGGCCAGATCGAGCTGCGCATCCCGCTGACCAAGGATCGCAAGTTCTCGATCGTGACCTTCGGCGACGACGGCGCGGTCCGCATCCGCGGAGCGACGCTGGGCGGGGTGTTCGATCCCGCTCTCGCGAACTACACCTGGCACGGTGACGTCGGCGTGGGTGTCCGCTTCGACGTCCCGCAGCTCGGGCTGCATACCCTGCGCCTCGACTTCGCCAAGGGCAGCCTCGGAACGCACACCTCGTTCGGCATCGGCCAGAGTTTCTAGACCATGGAGAACCTGATCACGCGTGGGCGCTTGGCCGCCCTCGCCTTCGCAGTCGGCACCGCGGTGCTGGCGACGACCGCCGTCGGAGCGACCGACGTGACCGACATCGGCACGCTCGACCAGAGCGTGCTGGGGTCGATTCCCGCCTTCCAGTCGGCGAATCGGCAGCTGCAGCAGTACGGCGCCACCCTCCAGAAGCAATATCTGGCGCGGGCGCAGCACGCCTCGCAAGCCGACCAGCAGAAGCTCGCCAGCGAGTTCCAGGCGAAGATGTCCGACAAGCAGCGCGCGCTGGTCGGGCCGCTGATGCAGAAGGCGCAGATCGCCGTCGCGTCCGTCGCCTCCTCGAAGAATCTGAGCGTCGTGCTCGACAAGCGCATGGTCGTGGTCGGCGGTCAGAACATCACCGGCAACGTCCGCGACCTGCTGACCGGGATCGGCGATCCGGTGCCCCCGGTCTCCACGCCGCCGCCATCGCACGTCGGCTTCGTCGACCAGCAGCAGATCGACGCGACCCCCAAGGTCAAAGCCGCGAGCGACGACTTCGTCCAGTTCAAGGCGCAGCAGGACAAGATCTTCGGCGACAAGCTCAAGAGCGCGCACACCGACGCCGATCGCGACGCGGTGCTCAAGGACTACCGCAAGACGCTCGACGACCGCCAGAACGCGACGCTCAAGCCGGTCATCGACCAGACGCGCAGCGCGATCGCCGACGTCGCGCGCAGCAAGGGCCTCGTGCTCGTCGTCGACCGGGCCGACATCATCTACGGCGGCACCGACATCACCTCGGACGTCACCGCAAAACTGAAGTGATCCGCGGCGCGCGTTCGATCGCCGGCTCTCTCGCCGCGGTTGCCGCCGCGGCGCTGCTCTCGTCGTGCGCTCGCCCGGCACCGGCACCGCCCGGCTCGAACGCGATCGGCTACGTCGACATGACGCTGCTGGTCCAGAAGCACCCGCTCTACGATCAGCTGGCGCGCTACGATCGCTCGCTCGAGGCGTTCGACCTCAGCCAGACGGTGCCGCAGGCCGGCGTTCCCGACGCCGAGCTGCGCCGGCGCGAAGCGGAGCTCGAGCGCGAGCTGCACGACGCCGCCGACCGCACCCAGAAGCTGCTCGACCAGAAGCAGCAGCAGTACCAGACGCAGGAGCAGCAGGCCATCGCGGCCGCGCTGCGCGGCGCCGGCTTCGGCGGCCCGAGCGCGGCGCAGATCGCGGGCAGCGTGACCTCGACCGCGCAGCAGCAGCAGAGCACCGTCGCGACGCAAGTGCAGCACGATTACAACAGCTACCGCGAGACGCTGCAGTCGCAGGACCGCGCGCAGATGATCGCCGCGCAGAAGGCGCTGGCGGCGCGAGCGGACCGCACCTATCGCGCGCAGGCCGAGCAGCTGCAGGCCAAGGAGTCGGCGCTCTCGCTGCAACTGGCCAGCGCCGACGCGCCGACGCGCCTGGCGCTCAAGACCAAGCTGTCCTCGCTGGCGCTCGACGACGCGACGCGCGAGGACGCGCAGAAGCAGCTCCAGGACCTGGACCGGAAGGAAGCCGACCAGGTCGCCGCGATGCGCAATCGCGATCAGCAGACGCTGGCCGCGCTGCAGACGCAGCTCAAAGCCCAGGTCCAGCGCGATCTCGATACGCAGATCGCTTCGATCTCGAAGCGATCGCTGACCTCGCTGGCCCAGCGGCAGAAGACGCTGGCCGCGCAGATCACCCCGTTCAGCGCCAACGCGGTCGGCACGAAAGGCCAAGTCAACCCGAGCCTGCCGGCGCCGCTGCGGGCGCGCATCCAGCAGCTGCACGACGACTATCAGAAGCGCTTCCAGAGCGACGCCAAGACGACCATCGCGGACTTCCAGAAGACCCGCGAGGACCTCTCGCGCCGGTACGCCGAGCTGCACGGGATCGACGCCGGCGCCGACAGCGGCGCGCAGGCGCAGATCGCCGACCTCAAGCGCAAGCGCGACGACCTCTACGGTGAGATCACCGGCCAGATCGATCGCGAAGTCAAGCTGATCGCGCAGCAGCGCGGTATTTCCGTCGTCCTCTCGGACGTCGTCGCACCCGCCGGCGGAGTCGACCTCACGCCGGACGCTCTCAAGGACATCGAAAGCCTCCACCAATGAGACTCGCACCCGCGCTCTTCGCCGCCGGCTTGTTGGCCCTGTCCGCTTGCTCGAACAACGCATCGAGCAGCGGCATCGGCCTGATCGACTCGCAGCGCATTCAGGCGAACTGGCCGAAGTTTCAGAACTACCAGAACCAGTTGGCGGTGGACGCGCAGACGATCGAGCGTTCGAAGGGCTCCGCCAACCAGAAGCTCAAAGAGCGCGCCGAGCTGCAGCAGAAGTTCTTGCAGGCGCAGACCGAGCTGACCGACGACGTCACCAAGGCGGCGCAGCAGGTCGCGAACGACAAGCACCTGACCTACGTGTTTACCCGCGAGTACGTGGGCTACGGCGGCGTCGACATCACGCCGGACGTCGAGAAGGTTCTCCAGATCGTGGAGAAGCCGTCGCCCACGCCGTGACGCTCGCCCTGGGCGCGTTCGCCGAACGCACCGGCGGCCGCGTCGTCGGCGATCCCTCGGTGCTGGTCGAGCGGGTCGCCGCCGTCGACGACGCCGGGCCCGGCGCGCTGACCTTCGCGGTCGACGCGCACTATCTCAAAGTCGCGCTGGCATCGAGCGCCGCCGCCGTCCTCACCGACGCCAAGCTGCTGCGCGAGGGCGAACGCTACGCCAAGCCGATCCTGGCCGTCGACAACACGCGGGTCGCGCTGGCGCGTCTGCTGGCCGCGTTCGAACCGCCGCGTCCGCGCGGCCCGTTCGTCGACCCCAGCGCCGTCGTCGACCCCAGCGCGTCGATCGGCGCCGACGTTTGGATCGGACCCAACGTCGTGGTCGGGGCGCAGGCCCGGGTCGGCGATCGCACCGTGCTCGCCGCCGGCGTCGTGCTGGGCGCGGGCGCCCGGGTCGGCGCCGACGCGTACTTCCACCCGCGCGCCTACTTGGCGCACGGCTGCATCGCCGGCGACCGCGTCATCCTGCAAGCGGGCGCCGTGGTCGGTGCGGACGGCTTCGGCTGGGCCTTCGACCAGGGTCGGCTGCAGAAGATCCCGCAGGTCGGGATCGTCGAGCTGGGCGACGACGTGGAGATCGGTGCCAACTCGTGCGTCGACCGGGCCCAGACGGGCGTCACCGCGATCGGCGAGGGCAGCAAGATCGACAACCTGGTCCAGATCGGCCACAACTGCCGCATCGGCAAGCACACCGCGATCGCGGCCCTGACCGGGCTGGCCGGGACGACCACCATCGGCGACTACGTCCAGGTCGGCGGTCACTCCGGCTTCCGCGGCCACATCACCGTCGGCGACCGGGTCACCGTCTCGGGCAACGCCATGGTCTGGGGCGACGTCGCCCCCGGCGCGACCATCAGCGGTCAGCCGGCGCACGACCACCGCGAGGAGATCCGACTCCAGGCGTACCTCCGCCGCCTGCCGAAACTGTTCGCCCGGGTCGACGCGCTCGACGGCGGCCCACCGAAGAGCTGACGTTGCAGTATCAGTCCACGTTGCGCGACGCGATCGGCTTCGAGGGAGTCGGTCTCCACACCGGCGCCCCGGCGCGCGTCCGCGTCCTCCCCGCCCCGGCCGGCCACGGCCTGCGCTTCCGCCTCGACGACGCGGTCGAGTTTCCCGCGCGCGCCGACTACGTGGTCGAGACCGTGCGGGCGACCGTGCTGGGGTCGGGCGAGCACCGCGTCTCGACGGTCGAACATCTGCTCAGCGCGCTGCTGGGCTGCGGTGTCGACAACGCGCTGATCGACGTCCACGGGCCGGAGATCCCGGTCGAGGACGGCAGCGCCAAGGTCTTCGCCGACGCCATCGACGCCGTCGGCCTGGCGCCGCAGCGCGAGGCGCGGGTGCGCTGGATCCCGACCCAGACGCACGTCTTTCGCGACGGCGACAAGCTGCTGGTGATCGCGCCGGCCTCGAGCTTCCGCGTGCGCATGACGGTCGACTACCCGCCGCCGGTCGGCGCGCAGTACGTCGAGGCCGAGATCGTGCCCGAGCAGTACCGCGCGCAGGTGGCCCCCAACCGCACGTTCGGCTTCCAGCACGAGATCGAGGCGCTGATCCGCCGCGGCTTGGCGCTGGGCGGGACGCTCGACAACGCGGTGGTGTTCGGTCCGGACGGCCCGCTGGCGCCGTTGCGCGCGCCGAGCGAGCCGTGTCGGCACAAGATCCTCGACCTGGTCGGCGATTTCGCGCTGCTCGGCGCCTACCCGCAGTGCGAGGTCGTCGCGATCAAGAGCGGTCACAAGCTCCACTGCACCGCCGTGCGCGAGCTGGTGGGTTCGCCTGCGGCGAACCCGTCGCGGTCCTCGCTTCGCTCCGGTCCGCTTACCGCCGGCGAACCGGTCTAGCCCAGCATGGCCGCCTACGACGTGCGCGAGATCATGCGGATCTTGCCGCACCGCTACCCGATGCTCTTGCTGGACCGCATCCTCGAGCTCGAGCCGATGGTCAGCGCGCGCGGCTACAAGAACGTCAGCGTCAACGAGCCGATGCTGACCGGCCATTTCCCGCTCAACCCGGTGCTGCCGGGCGTCTACATCATCGAAGCGCTGGCGCAGCTGGCCGGCACGACGATCTTGAAGCCGGGCGATCAGAGCCGCAAGACGCCGTACCTGGCCGGCGTCGACGGCTTCCGCTTCCGCCGCCCCGTCATCCCGGGCGACCGGCTCGACATGTGGGCCCGCGTCGCCCGCGTCAAGCTCAACATGGGCGTCGTCGTGGTCGAGGCGAAGGTCGGCGACGAGCTGGTCTGCGCCGGCGAGCTGATGTTCTCGGTCGTCAGCGATCCGGGCGCGTTCGGCGTCGACGCGACGGTGCTGCACCTGTGATCCATCCGACCGCCGTCGTCCACCCCACCGCGAAGATCGGCGTCGACGTCGAGATCGGGCCATACTGCATCGTCGGCGCGAAGGTCGCCATCGGCGCGCGCTCGCTGCTGCTGGCGCACGTCGTCGTCAACGGCCGCACCACCATCGGCGAGGACTGCGAGATCCACCCGTTCAGCACGGTGGGCGGCCCCTCGCAAGACCGCAAGGCCGTCGTCGGTGAAGACGCCGTCACGACGATCGGCGATCGCACCGTGATCCGCGAGTACGTCTCGATCAACCGCGGCACCGCCGATGCCGGCGGCGTCACCTCGGTCGGCAACGACTGCCTGTTGCTCGGCTACACGCACGTCGCGCACAATTGCCGCATCGGCGACCACGTCACGATGTCGAACTTGGCGCAGCTGGCCGGACACGTCGTCGTCGAGGACCACGCCTCGATCGGCGCGATGGCTGGCGTCCACCAGTTCGTGCGCATCGGCCGCTTCGCGTTCGTCGGCGGCTACAGCAAGATCGTGCGCGACGTTCCGCCGTTCTTCTTGGCGGAAGGGAACCCGGCCGAGGTCTACGGGCTCAACGCCGTCGGCCTGCGTCGCGCCGGCTTCTCGCGCGAGGCGTTGGGCGAGCTCAAGGACGCGTACAAGACGATCTACCGCTCGGAGCGCAACGTCTCGCAGGCCGTTTCGGTGCTGCGCGAGACGGTGTCGACGGACGAGGGACGCACGTTGCTGGCGTTCCTCGAAGCCTCGTCCGACCGCGGGATCACCAAGTAGCGGTCGCGCGCCGTGCGCGTCTTCGTGAGCACGGGCGAGGCCTCGGGAGAGCTGCTCGCCGCCGACCTGTTGGGTGCGATGCGCGCGCGCGTCGCGCTCGAGGCCGAGGGCATCGGGAACGAGCGCCTGGAGGCCGCCGGCGTGCGGCTGGTGCAGCGCACGCGCGGCTGGGCGTCGCTGGGGCCGATCTCCGCGCTGCGCAAGATTCCGCGCTTGTACGCGATCATGCTGCGCACGGCGTGGCAGCTGCGCCGCCGGCCGCCGGACCTGGTACTGCTGGTCGACTTCGGCGCCTTCAACGTGCGCTTGGCGAAGACGCTGCGGCAGCTCGGGTTTCGCACGCCGATCGTCTACTACGCGCCGCCCGCGGCGTGGCTCGACAACGTCAAGCGCGCCTATCAGGTCGCGCGGCTGTGCGATCCGCTCACGCTGTTCCGTCACCAAGCGGACTTCTATCGCGGGCTCAAGCTCCCGATCGGGTTCGTCGGCCACCCGCTGGTGAGTACCATCGGCGCCCGCCCGCCGCTGCCGCCGCCGCCGGCCAACGGCGGCCTGATCGCGATCCTGCCCGGCAGCCGCGGCGGGGAGATCGAACGCCACGCGCCGCGGCTGCTCGACGCGCTGGCGCGCGTGCGCGAGCTGCGCCCGAACGTGCGCGCGCTGCTGGTCGCGGCCGACGACGACGCGCAGCGGCACCTCGAGCATCTGCTCGCGCTGCGCTCGCCGCTGCCGGTCGAGATCGTGCGCGACACGCGTGACGCGCTGCGCCGTGCCGACGCCGCCGCCATCGCGTCGGGGACGGCGGTCCTCGAGGCGGCGCTGGTGCAGACGCCGGCGCTGGCGCTGTACGTGCTCTCCGAAGCGCAGGCGAAGATCGCCCGCCGCGTCTATCGCGGCGCCTACATCACGCTGCCGAACCTGGTGCTCGACGAGCCGCTCGTCCCCGAGCTGCTGCAAGAGGCCGCGACGCCCGCCGCCTTGGCCGACGCGCTGGTCGCGCTGCTGGCCGCACCCGACCGGCAGCTGGCCGGCTACGCGCGCCTGCGCGAGGCGCTCGGGCCGCCCGACTCGCTGCAGCGCAACGCGGCCTGGGTGCTCGAGCGCGTCAGCGGGCCGGTGTGACCGTGCGCATCTACCATACCAGCGACCTGCACGATCACCGTGACGTCGCCGCGCCGTTGACGGCGCTGCGCGACGCGCGGCCGGGGATGTACGTCGACTGCGGCGACAGCTTGCGCGGCTCGCAGACGATGTATCACCGGCACGAACCGATCGTCGACGAGCTCGACCGCGCGGCGATCGACGTGCAGGCGATGGGCAACCGCGAGTTCCACTACCTGTTCGGCGCCGTCGGTGCGCGGATCGCGCGCATGCGCCACCCGGTCGTATGCGCGAACCTGGTCGACACCAAGGGGCGCGCGCTGCCGTTCACCGCCGACCGCGTGTTCGCACGCGACGACGCCGGCACGCCGTGGTCGGTGCGCTTCTTCGGGTTGCTGGTCGTGCAGTACCCGAGCGGCTCGCCGTGGGAACGGCTGTTCGGCTGGCGGTTCCTGGACCCGTTCGACGTCGCCGCGCGCATCGCCGCGACGACGCCGCCGGAGACGACGCTGATCGCGCTCTCGCACTTGGGCTTGCGTGCCGACCGGCTGTTGGCGCAGCGCGTACCGCGCCTGGAGCTGATCTTGGGCGGCCACAGTCACGACACGCTGCACGAGCCCGAGCTGGTCGGCGGCGTGCCGATCGTGCACGCCGGCCCGTACGGCGCGTATGCGTCGCGGACCGAGCTGACCAAGGACGCGAACGGGCGCGCGCGGATCGCCGACTTCGCGCTGGAGCCGCTGCGCGCCGGTGCGTGAGGTCTTGTTCGTCACCAACGGGCACGGAGAAGCCGCCATCGCCGCTCGCATCGCGGCCGAGCTGCGCGCGCGCGCGCCGCTGGCGACACGGCACTTCGCGCTGGTCGGCGAGCGGCTGGGCGGCGGCGACTTCGCCGACGTCGGTCCACAGCGCGCGTTGCCGTCCGGCGGGCTGGTGGCGATGGGCAACCTCGCGGCGTTCGCGCGCGACCTGGGGGCCGGCTTCGTGCAGCTGTTCGCGCGCCAGGTGCGCTTCCTGCGCGCGGCGCGTGGGCGCTATGCGGCGATCGTCGCGGTCGGCGACGCCTACGCGTGCGCGCTGGCGCGCCTGGCCGGCGGCCCGCTGGTGTACGTGGGTACCGCCAAGAGCGTCTACGTCGCACCGTACGGGCCGGGCGAGCGGCGCATCATCGCGGCGGCGCGGCGGGTTTTCGTGCGCGACGCGGCGACCGCGGCCGCGCTGTGCGCCCAGGGCGTCCCGGCCGAGGCGCCGGGCAACGTCATCGTCGACCTGCTGGCGTCGGACGAACGCGTCGACTGGCGGGGAACGCCGCGCGTCGCGGTACTGCCCGGCTCGCGCGAGCGCGCGTACGCCGACGCGCGGCAGCTGGCCGCGGTGATCGCGCGCGTGCGCGCCGGCGCGCCGCAGCTCGACGCGGTGCTCTCGATCGCGCCCAATCTCGACCCGGCGCGCTTCGCGCCCGCCCTCGCCGCCGGTCCGCTGCGGGCATGGCCGGGGCCGCTGGGCGCGCTGCTGCCGGAGGCGACGCTCGTGCTCGGCCAGAGCGGGACCGCCAACGAGGCGGCCGCGGCCGCCGGCGTCCCGGTCGTCGCGCTCGAGCTGGCCGGCGCGCGCCGTGACGCCTGGTACCGCAAGCGCCAGCGCGGGCTGCTCGGCGACGCGTTGCTGATCGCGCCCGGCGATGAGGCGGGCGCCGCCGCCGCCGTCGCGGCGCTGCTGGCCGACCCCACTCGGCGCGCCCGGATGGCCGCCGTCGGCCGCGAGCGGATGGGGTCGCCGGGCGGGGCCGCCGCGATCGCCGGCGCGATCGCCGAGCTGGCGGTGGCGGCGTGAAGGCCGCGACGCTCGGCCTGGCCGGGTCGATCGCGCTGATCCCGCTGCTGGGCCAGCTGGTCGTCCTCGATCCGACCCGGCCGCCGATGCCGATCCTGCTGCCGCGCGGAGCCGCCCTTCTCGTCGCGCTGCTGTTCGCGCTCGCGCTGCTGGCGGTCGTCCCGGCCACCCTGCGCTCGTTGCGCCGGGACGGGCTGACGTTCGTTCTGATCGGGAGCGGCGCGGCGACCACGTTGGCAGGGATCACCGGCTTCGACCCGGTGACGGGCGTGGGGCTCGGGCTGTTCGTGTTCCTGATCGGCGGTGCCGGTTTGGCGCTGGCGCGCGAGGCGGACGCGGCCGTGACCCGGCTGATCGTGCGGACGTTTCTGTGGTCGGCGACGGCCGCCGCCGCGCTGGCGCTGGTCATGGTGCTGGTGCGCCGGCCGGTCGCGCTGTTCGCCTTCGCCAACGGCCGGGCGGTGGGGACGTTCCTGAATCCCAACGAGCTGGCCGGCTACGCGCTGGTCGGCCTGGGCATCGCGCTCCCCCTGGCGATCGGTTCGCGCGGGCGCGACCGGCTCGCCGTCGCCTGCGCCGTGCTGCTGGCGGTGGCGCTGGCGGCCACCTTCTCGCGCTGGGGTGCCTTCAGCGCCGTCTGCGGCATCGCGACCTATGGGTTGCTCGCCCGGCAGCGCCGCTTGCTGGTGGCCGCATTGCTCATCGGGCTGGCCGGGCTGACGCTCGACGCGACGTTGGGCAGCCTGCACCACAACCCGCGCGACACGGCGGTCCGGCTGAGCGCCTGGCACGCCGGCTGGACGACCTTCACCCGGTTTCCGCTGTTGGGTGTCGGGCCGTTGGCGTACGGGAAGACCTACGCGGTGCTCCGCCCGCCGGACGCGCCCGGCCCGCAGACGCCGGTCGCCTTCGATCCCCACTCGCTGCCGCTCGCGTACGCGGCCGAGGGGGGCCTGGTGGCCTTGGTGATGTTGGTGGTCGGGCCGGCGCTGTTGGTGCGCCGGGTCGTGCGCGCTGCCGCCGTCGCCCCGGCACTCCCGCGCGCGTTCGGCTTCGGCCTGGTCGCCGGCTTCGTCGCCTTCCTCGTCCACTGCGGCTTGAACACGATCAGTATTTTCTTTCCGCTCTACCTCCAGGTCGTGCCGCTCGCACTCGCCGTAGTACGGACCGATGCGCTCTAGAGGCTTCGCCGGCGGCGAACCCGTCGCGGTCGGGCGGCGCCCGATCGGCCTCGCCGTGCTGCTCGCCCTGGCCGTGGCCGGTTGCGGCTCACACGCTTCGCAGCCGACCGGCGGCGCCGCCGCGCCGAGCGCATCCGGCGCGCCGACGGCCGCTCCGTCGTCCTCGCCGCAGGGCGTGCCGGTGCACGTGATCGGGCGCGGGACGGCGTTCAAGCCGTCGATCATCACCGACACCAAGAACGGACGCAAGATCTACACCATCCGCACCATGCTGTTCGAAGGCGACATCGCCGCCGGGACGGCGGTCCTCGATCAGCCGCACGTGACGTTCGTCGACAAGACGGGCGCCGTCACCATCGCCGACGCGCCGAAGGCGACGGTGTCCCAGCACGACAAGAGTGTCCTGATGACGGGAGGCGTTCACGCGCGCACGCAGGACGGTGCGGTGCTGACCTGCGACACGCTGCGCTACGACTCGAGCCGCGAGCGGCTGTTCGGCGAAGGCCACGTGGTGATGACCGGCCCCAACGGCCTCTCGCTGACGGGCGACCATCTCGACGGCGACGTGCGTTTGCACGACGTGAAGGTGACCTCGGGATGAACGCCGGCGATCGCATCGTGCTGCGCGACCTCGTCAAGCGGTACGGCCGGCGGACCGTCGTCAAGGGCGTGAGCGCCGAGGTCGGACGCGGCGAGGTGGTCGGCCTGCTCGGGCCCAACGGCGCCGGCAAGACGACCACGTTCTACATGGTGGTCGGCCTGGTTCGTCCCGACAGCGGGACGGTCGTGCTCGAGCGCGACGGCGTCGCGCGCGCGCTGACCGGCGCGCCGATGCACGAGCGCGCGCGCGCCGGCCTGGGCTACCTCGCGCAGGAGAACTCGATCTTTCGCAAGCTGACCGTCGGCGACAACCTGCGGCTGATCTGGGAGATGAACGGCGTTCCCAGCTCGGAGCGCGAGCGTCGTCTGCCCGAGCTGCTGGCCGAGTTCGGTCTGGCCGACTTCGTCGACGCGATGGGCGACTCGCTCTCGGGCGGCGAGCGGCGCCGCGTCGAGATCGCGCGCGCGATCGCGACGGAGCCGGCGTTCCTGCTGCTCGACGAACCGTTCACCGGGATCGATCCGATCGCCGTCGCCGACATCCAGGCGATGATCCGCCAACTGCGCGAGCGCGGCTTGGGCGTGCTGATCACCGACCACCAGGTGCGCGAGACGCTGGCGATCGTCGACCGCGCGTACATCATGAACGACGGCCGGATCGAGGTGAGCGGCACGGCGCAAGACGTGCTCGACTCCCCGATCGCGCGCGAGTTCTACCTCGGCCAGAGTTTTAGGCTATAGCGCACGATGACTGAGACCGCGCCACAGCATCGCGCCTTCGGCGCTCCGCCGCTGCGCTTCTGGCCCCCTACTATTCTGGACCGGTATCTCGTCACGCAGTTGGGCGGGCCGTTTTTGTTCGGGTTGTCGGCGTTCACGCTGATCTTCGTCGCGACGCAGATCCTCGCGCTGGGGCGGCTGGTCTCCGAAGAGCACGCGCCGCTGGCGGCCGCGGTCGAGTACTTCCTGTGGTCGATGCCGCCGTTCTTGCTGCTGACGATCCCGATGGCGATGCTGCTGGGGACGTTGCTCTCGATGCAGCGGCTCTCGGGCGAGAGCGAGATCACCGCGATGGCGGCCGGCGGCATCTCGCTGGGCCGCATCGTCGCTCCGCTGCTGGTCGTCGGCCTGATCACCTCGCTGGTCTCGCTGGTGCTGCAAGAGGAGCTGCTGCCGTTCGCCAGCGATCGGGCGGCGTACATCCAGCAGGCGGTCATCGAGCACGTCTCGCCGGCGCTCTCGAACCTCTCGGCGGTGACGCCCTTGCCGGGCGGCGGCAAGCAGGTCACGATCGCCGGCGCCTTCGACGTCGAGACGCAGGACCTGCTCAACGTGACCGTCATCCGCTACGACGCGCACCAGAAGCCGCAGGACATCACCTTCGCCGACCGCGCGACGTACGCGGCCCCGACCTGGACCTTCCAGAACGCGACGACCTACCATTTCAGCTCCGACGGTACCGTGCAGTCCGATACCTCGCCGACGCTGGCGGTCGACATCGGGGAGCGGCCCAACCAGATCGCGAAGCAGTCGGTCCAAACCGGGAACCCCGAGACGCTCTCGCGCGCGGAAATCAAGGCTCAGCTTGCGACCAACAACCTCTCGCCGCAGCAGCGACGGCTTTTCACGGCGACCTACGCCGCGAAGCTGGCGCGCCCGTTCGCGGCGTTCGTGTTCACCCTCATCGCGGTGCCGTTCGGCCTGCGTCCCGTCCGCGGCGGCGGCACGGGGCTCGGCTTCGGCATCGCCGTCGCCATCGTCTTCGTCTACTACGTGATCTCGACGGTCTTCCTCACCGTCGGCAGCGCGGCGACGTGGCTCGCCGGCCCTTGCGCCTGGGCGCCCAACGTCCTCTTCACCGTCATCGGGGCGACGCTGCTGCGGCGCGCCTCGCGCGTGGCGTAACGCGTGCTCTCGGGAATCCTCTCCGTCTTGGCGATCGCCATCGTCGCCGGCGGCATCGCGTACATCGGCGACCGGGTCGGTCACCAGGTGGGGCGCAAGCGCCTCACGCTGTTCGGGCTGCGGCCGAAATACACGTCGACGATCGTCGCGGTCGTGACCGGGATGCTGATCGCGGTCTCGGTGACGCTGGTGGCCTTGGTGGCGTCGAGCGAAGTGCGCACGGCGTTCTTTCGCATCGGCCAGCTCAACACGCAGATCAACCAGCTGCAAGCCCAGGCGACCTCGCAGCAGCGCGAGCTGGACACGACGCGCAACGGCAACCTGGTGCTGGCGCTGGGCGCGCCGATCGGTCCGTGGGCCGTCCTCGACGTCAATCAGAGCGAGGACGACCAGATGCGCGCGTTCCTGGCCTACTTCGACGCGACGATTCGCTCGGCGAACCAGCTGGCGGCGCGCATCGGACTGCAGCCCGACCACAAGAGCGCGGCCGATCCGCAGGTGCAGTACAACCTGCTCGAGCTGCTGCGCCAGTTCCACGAGAACTGGTCGCACGCGGGCGAGGGGAACGTCCCGCTGCTGTTGCTGCCCATCGCCTCGCAGAACTTGTTCCGCGGCGAGACGATCTCGTTCACCTTCGCTTCGTGGCCCGACAAGAAGCTGTTCTCGAACCACCAGGAAGTCGCGTCGATCGAGGTCGAGGGCGGCCGTCCGCTCGCGCCGCCGGAGTACAACGAGCTCTCGCTGCGCGCGGTCCAGGCGCTCTCCAAGGCCGGGATGCCGTACCCGTTCTTCAGCCAGCCCAGCGGGTTCGATCCGCGCTCGTTCCAGGCGGCGCTGACGAAGCTGAGCAGCCTGCACGGCAAGTGGCGGCTGGTCGCGCGCACCGAGGGCGACCTGTACCCGCACTCCGGGGTGTTCTTCCTGTCCGCCTCGGTCGAGCCGCTGCGCTCGTGAGGGTGCTCGGCCTCGATCCCGGGACGCGCAAGTGCGGCTACGCGATCGTGGTCGGGCTCGATGCGCCGCCGCTGGCGCTGGGCGTCGTGCCGGTCGCGACCCTGCCGGCGACGGTCCGCGAGCTGGTCGTCGAGCACGGCGTCGAGCACATCGCGATCGGTCGCGGCACGAACGCGGCGGCGATCGCGAGCGCGGTCGAGGACTTGGGCCTGCCGATCAGCTTCGTCGACGAGTACGAGACGACGCTGCGCGCGCGCGCACGCTATTTCCACGATCATCCGCCTCGCGGTTGGCGCCGCTTGGTGCCGCGCGGGATGCTGCTGCCGGATCGCCCGGTCGACGACTACGCGGCGCTGCTGATCGCCGAGCGCTATCTGCAGGCCGCGCACCAGGGGCAGGAGTCGTCCGCCGGCGCTACCTAAGGCGTCCGCCTGCGAACACCGAGACTGCACCAGGGACGGGCATGAGGCGGAGGAGCGTGTTCCTCGCGCTCGGGATCGCGTTGTCCGCGCTGGCGCTCCCGGCAGACGCGGGCGCGACGCCGTTCGCCGACGTGCCGGCCAACCACTGGGCCTACCAGGCCATCCAGTCGCTGGCGGCCGACGGGCTGATCGACGGCTACCCGGACGGTACCTTCGACGGCGAGCGCCCGCTCACGCGCTACGAGATGGCCGTGCTGGTCGCGCGCATCGTCGCCAAGCTGCAGGCCAACGGCGCCGGCTACGCCTCGAAGACCGACCTCGAGCTGGTGCAGAAGCTGATCGACGCGCTCAAGGACGAGCTCGACGCGCTCGGCGTGCGGGTGACGAACCTCGAGGACGCGCTCGACCAGCTCGACCGCCGCACGAAGCTGGCGCAACAGCTCTCGCTCCACGGCCAGCTGCTGCAAGACAACTCCTACCGGCAGCGTCCCGGCGTGCCGACGACGCTGAGCGGCGGCGCGATCGATCCGTTCGTCAACGCGTTCCTGGCCGCGCCGCCCAACGGCAGCCCGCTCGACCAGGTCAACCCCGGTACCGTCAGCGGTTTCGACGACCGTTTCAACGTCGTCTACACGCCGGACGAGAACCTGACCGTCTCGCTGCCGATCCGCATCATCGGCACCGGCTACGGCGGCGAGTACGTGCCGCAGCAAGGCACGACGATCGATCCGACGATCGAGGTGCACCTGGCGCAGATGGGGCCCTTCAGCGACGTCACGCTGACCGACGGCGAGATCAGCGATCTGCGCTCCTCGCGGTTGGGGCTGACGTACCGCGCCCCCGACGCCTCGCAGCAAGGCGACGGGTTCGACAGCCCGCTGCAGCCGTACGAGCACGGCTACGAGATCGGCGGCGTGCTCGGCGGGCGCACCAGCTTCCAATTCGCCTACACGCGGCTCGACCCGACCGTCATCGACACGCTGCCCGGGATCCTCGGCAACGACTTCACCCTGAGCAACTACTTCTTGCTCACCGACCGGCCGCCGGTCGGCGCCGTGCAGCCGGGCGCGCCCGGTTCGACCAGCGGCGCGCTGCGCACCGACACCTTCACCGCCGCCGGCGCACCGCTCAGCGCCGTTTACCTGACGCAGAAGGCGCAGCTGGGCACGGTCTACGTCTCCGCGTTCGACGGGACGCCGTGCGGCGCGAACGCGCTCACGCCGGACGGCGCCGGTTGCCCGCTGGGCGGCGGCGCGTGGTACTTCGTCGCGCAGACGAATCAGGTCGTGTTCCGCACGCCGCTGCCGGTCGGCTCGGTCGTCGCGATCACGTACGACGCGATCGACGTCGTCAACGACGTCGCCTACCAGCGCTATCACGTCAACGCGCGGCTCGACCAGCAATTGGCGGGGTTGCCCGGCGGCGAGATCGGGCTCTCGTTCAGCCGCATCTTCGACGCCGCCGACGGCGTCACGTCCCCCAACGACGAAGTTGTGCTGGCCTCGTCGAGCGGCGGCCTCGCGCTTGTCAGCGACACCGTCTTCGGCGTCGACACGCAGCTGCCGCTGGCGTTCGTCGACCTGGGCTCGCGCACCAATCACCCGCTGCTGTTTGCCGAAGGCGCGCTGAGCAAGTACACGCCCGACGCGAGCACCGTCGCGCCGGTGACCGACAACGCCGGCGTCGTCGGCCTGCGGCTTTCGCTCGCGCAGGCGACGCTCTCGGTGCAGTACCAAGCCGTCGGGCCGCACTACCTCGACGGCGCGCCGCTGCAGTACGACGGCCCGGTCCCGCCCGCGTTCAGCTACTGGCAGGGCGCGTACTTTCCACAGTTCTTCGGCTTCGCCAACACGCTGACGGTGAACCAGCACTTCGACGCCGCCGCCGGCACGCACACCGCCGCCAACCCGGCGCTGACGACGATCGAGCCGGTCTTCAACCCGTTCATCGCCAGCGGGCCGCAATATTTCAGCGCCTACGCGCCCAACACGCAAGGCCTCGCGTTGACCTTCACCGCGCCGGTGCGCATCGGCGACGTGCGGCTGAGCACGCGTCTGTTGGCGGAAGACCTCGCTTCGCTCGCCCCCGACGGCTTCGGGCCGCTGGCCTACGAGGGAACGGCCAGCGCCGACAAGCTGCGCTTCGACCACCTCGAAGCCGGCGTGCAGCTCGCGCTGCCGATCTTCCGCCGCAGCGTCGCCTTCGATCTGGGCGCGTCGACGGAACGGCTGTATCGCGACGACCCGACCGGCGTCCCGTACGTGCCGTTCAACGCTTCGCTCGGCACGGCCGACCCCGCCAGCGCGGCCGCGCTGCTCTCGCTGGTCCAAGCCGGCCTGCCGCCGCCGCTGACCTTCCCCAACGCGATCGACGAGCACCACACGACGCTGACCGCCGGCGCGACGGTGCCGATCTCGCACGACTTCAGTCTCGGGGCCGCCTACGACCACCAGCTCTTCAACGGCGCCTACGGTTCGACGTTCACCAACGTCGACGAACGCAAGGACGACTACACGCTCTCCGCGACGTATGCGATTCCGCGCACGACCAGCTCCGTCTCCGCGCTCTACAGCAACCAGCGCTACACCGACCAGATGCTGCCCTCGTTCAACTTCGAGCAGAACCGCGAGGACGTCAACTTCACGGTGCGCTTCTGATGAGCCGCGCTGCGCGCGTCGCGCTGACGCTGCTCGCGATCGCCCTGGTCGCCCGGCTGGGCGCGGCGCAGCTCGCCGCCTCCGCCGCCTACGGCGACCTCGCCACGCGTCATTCGCTGCCCGCCTTCCTCCACCGCCACGACCCGACGCTGCTGCGCGCCGCCCTGCTCGGCGGCGCGCCGGCCCGCATCGCCGCCGACATCCACACCGGCGCGCTCGACGAAGCGCGGCGCCTGCTCACCGGCGCCCCCGCCGACACGACGACCGACGACCTGCGCGGCCAGTTGGCGCAAGCGCGCGGCGCGCACGAGGAAGCACTGGCCGACTACATCGCCGCCGCCGACTTCGTGCGCGCCCAAGCCCACATCGACGCGCTGCCGGAGAGCGCCGTCGACGAAGCGATCCCCGAAGAACAGCAGCTGATCGCGCGCCTCAGCCCCGACGTCGACGCCGGCGAGGCGCTCGGCCAAGCCTACTGGCGCCTGGGCGTCCTCGAAGCCACCCAAGGCTATCACGACGTCGCGCACCGCGCCGCGCACTGGCGCGACGCGCAGCGCGCCTACGAGCTGGCGCTGAGCGAAGCGCCCAACGACGAGACGTACTTGCTCGCCGCCGCCTACCAAGAGCTGGCCAACGGCGACACCGCGGCGGGCCGCGCGCACGACGAGCGCGCGCTGCAAGTCGACCCCGCCAGCGCTCCCGCCTACGGCGGCCTCGCCTTCGCCGCCGTCGCCGACGGCGACTGCGCGAGCGCGCGCGCGGACGCGGCGCGCTCGAGCGCGCTCGCCCCCAACGCCGCGCCGTTGACCGACAACCCGACCTTCGGCGCCAAACTCGCCGCCTGCCTGACGAAGTGATCGTCGCCCTCGACACCCAGCTCACCGTCGGCACCGCGACCGGCGCGGGCGTCTACGCCCGCGACCTGGCAAACGCGCTGCGCGCGCTCGGCGTCGACGTGCGCGAGCTGCGCGCCCCGCACCTGAACCCCTGGCGCTTCGACCGCAGGGTCATCTGGGACCAGCTCCTGCTCTCCATCGAAGCCGCCCGCGCCCACGCCGACGTCCTGCACGCCACCAGCGGCACGATGCCGATTATCCACACGCTGCCAACCGTCGTCACCGTCCACGACCTCGCCTGGCACCGCGTCCAACACCACACGCGCGCCTACGCCCGCGCCTACTTCGCCACGCTCCAAGCGCGGTTATACAAACACGCCGCCGCCATCATCACCGACAGCCACTTCACCGCCACCGAATACAAAACGCTGATCGACCCCAACGCAACGCTCGACGTCGTCTATCCCGGCGTCGACGAGCGCTTCGCCGCAATCGAGCGGAAACCAACGGATCCACCCTTCGCGCTCGTCGTCGGCACCGTCGAAGCGCGAAAAAACCTCAAGGTCCTGGTCAAAGCCCTACCCACGATCCCCGACCTGCGCATCGTCTCCGTCGGCCCCCCAACGCCTTACGCCGACGAAGTAAAAAAACGAGCTGAAGAGCTCGGCGTCACGCACCGCCTCGACCTACGCGGCTACATCCCGCGCAACGCACTCGACGAACTCTACGCAACCGCATCCCTCGCCCTCATCCCCTCCCGCTACGAAGGTTTCGGCTACGCACTCGCCGAGGCAATGTGCGCCGGTCTCCCGGCGATCGCCGCCGACACGTCCTCCCTCCGCGAGCTCGCGACGATGTTCCCCGAAGCCGAAATCCCGCTGATCCCCCCCAACGACGAATCAGCCTGGTCCACCACGATCACCACCCTGCTATCCACCCGCGACGCCGCGCAGCGGCGAGCCACCGCCCTGCGCACCCCCGCGCAACAGGCGTTCTCCTGGCTCTCCGCCGCCACCGCGACGCAAGAGATCTACCAACGCACCCGACGCTAATCGCGCCAGGAGGCAGCGGGGTCGGACGTTGCTGCGGCGGGGACTCGCGAAGGAGCGAAGGCCCGGAAGGCCGGGAGCGACGCAGCGGTAGCGACCGAAGCGCAGGAAGCGCGCAGGGAGCGTCCCCGCCGCAGCAACGTCCGACCCCGCTGCCGAGCCCCGCGGGAGGTCAGTAAACCGGCGACCCCGGCAAGCCCGGCGCCACCGACCCATCATCCTGCGCAAACACGAGCCGCAGCGGATACGAAGACCCGCCCTCGGGCATCGTGACGACACGAACCCGCTGGAACGTCCCCGGCTGAATTGTATCCTGCCAGATTTTGAAGCGCGAAAACGCCGGCAACCCATGCGCCTGCACCAGCGTGCCGTCGATGAGAAACGTTCCCGTCGCGCGCCCACCGCGCGGATTGGCGTAGAGTGCGATCGAGTGCGGCCCGCGCGTCATGTTGACGATGACGACGTTCATCGATTGCTCGACACCGTAGTCGCCGGCGAGCGCTTCACCTTCGCGCAGGTTCGGCAGCGGCAACTGGCCGATGGGAATCTCGAGGTCGGGCCCGTCGACGTCGTAGGTGCGATCGAAGTAGAAGGTCGGGACGGGATAGACGCCGCGCGCGTGCGGGGCGCCGCCGGCGAGCAGCTCGGTGGTGCTGATCGACTGGTCCAGCGGCGCGCTCGCGTCTTGCGCGAGCAGCGTGAGATCGACCGGATCGCCGGAGACCAGCCGCAGCTGCAGGATGCCGCTGACGACGTTCTGCGGCGGCAACGGGGCGTTGAGCAGATTGCTGGTCGCGCCGGGCGGGATCGACACCACGAGCCCTTCGTTGCGCGACTGGCGGACCAGGAAACGCGAGGTCGAGAGGTGTCCGACCTCGAGCTCGTTGCCTTCGGGTCCGGCGGAGCCGTTGATCAGCTGCACGACGGCGGGGACGTTGCCGCTGTTGTGCGCTTTGAGCAGGATGCGGCGCGGCGGCTCGGTGCCGGGGTTGTAGTGATAGTAGAGGAACCGCTGCGCTTGCGTGCGGTCGAGGTGCGCGGTGAAGAGGACGCCGTTGGCGGTCAGCCGCTCGGGGTAGTCGGAGACCAGCAGCCGCGCGGGTTGGATCGGCGGCATCGCGACGTTCTGCACGGTGACGTGGGTGGAGCCGTTGACGGTGAAGTAGCCGTCCCCGCTGAGGGTGACCGGGACGTCGAGCTCGACCTGATCGTCCTGCGCGAGGTCGCCGTGGATCGGCACCGTTTCGAGCACTTGCGCGGACGCGCCGGCGCGCAGCGTCGCCGCGGACGTCACCGCGTCGGCCACGACGCTGCGCAGGTAGTCGGCGGAGGCCGGATCGCCGGTGACGCTGACCGTCGTCGCGTCGGCGGGGACGCCGGCGGCGTAGGCGACGCGGATGGGGACGTCGCGGGTGAGGCCACGCTGGTCGGTCACCGTCGCGGTGGTCGTACCGAGGGCGACGCCGGTGACGAACAGCACGCGTTGCGCCTGGTCGACGACGGCGGTCGCGACCGCGGGGTTGGCGACGGTGACGGTGACGGTGCCGAGCGCGCTGTTGATGCGGGCCGACGCGATCTTCCCGGGCTCGACGCCGACTTGCGGCGGGTCGACGATGATCGGCGGCTGCGTCGGCGTCGCGCTCGGGGTGGGCGAGGCGAGCGGCTCTTCGCTGGTCCCTGGAAGCGGCGAGCCCGGGGCGGCGGTGGTCGCTCCGGGCATCGGCGGGGTGGGGACTGCGGGCGCCGCGCTGGCCACGGTGCCGGGCGGGTTCACCGGCCCCGTCGGCGCGGGGACCGGGGGGTTCACCGGCTGCGCCGCCGCTCCGAGAGCGAGGGCGCCGAGCAACAGTGCGAGGCTAGAGAACGGCGCGAGGGCGCGTCGCAAGCGGCTTCCTTCGTCGGTGTGCGGTCACGCGATCTTCTGGCTCGTTGCTGCTTCCCGTGTGACGGCCGACGCCAGGAGTGTCTTGTAGCCGACATTCGGGAAGAGCACGGTGACGAGGTCCTTCTCGGCGCGCTCGACGGTGCCTTGTCCGAACTTGGCGTGGTAGACGACGTCGGCGATGCGATAGCCCGACGAGACCCGCTCGCGGTGACCGTGCAGGCAGTTGTCGCACGCACCGCAGGTCTCGGCGGCGTAGTCCTCGCCGAAGTAGTTGAGCACGAAGCGGCGGCGGCAGCCCGTCGTCTCGGCGTACTGCAACATCATCGCCAGCTTCGACTGGTCGTACTTCTTCTTGGTCTCGTAGTTGGCGAGGTTGAGGACCATCTCACGCTGCTCGCGCGCGGCCTCGGTGAGGACGTACTTGCTGCGCATGCCGTTCTCGATGAAGCCGCTCTTCTTGAGCAGCGCGAGGACGACTTTGAGCTTGGTCAGCGGCAGCTGCGTGATCTTGCGCAAGTCGGTCAGGCTGACGCCGCCCTCCTGGTCGCCGAAGATCTCCAGCGTGCCGAACACTTTCTGCACTTCCTCGACGTCGGGATACTTGCCGGTCAGGAAGTAGTTCTGCACGCGCGTATCGCTCATGCGATAGATCAGCACGCACTTGGAGGGATCGCCGTCGCGTCCGGCGCGGCCCGCTTCCTGCGTGTACGCCTCGACGCTGCCCGGCAGATCGTAGTGCACGACGAAGCGGATGTTGGGCTTGTCGATGCCCAGGCCGAACGCGTTGGTCGCGACGACGGCGCGGATCGCCTCCTGCATGAACAGCTCGTGGACCGCGGTGCGATCGTGCTTTTGCAGCTTGGAGTGGTAGACCGCGGCCGGCAACCCGATCTCGTCCTGGAGGTACTTCTGCACTTCGAGCGCGTTCTTGATCGTCGCCGTGTAGACGATGCCGGTCCCTTCGAGCTCGCCCTTGAGGAACAAGTCCTTGAGCGTCTTGAGCTTTCCGGCTTCGCTGTCGGCGCGCCGCACCGAATAGACCAGGTTGGGGCGGTCGAACCCCTTGACGATCGGCTTGACGTTCGGGATCCCGAGTTGGATCAGCACGTCCTCGCGCACCGCCGGCGTCGCCGTCGCGGTCAGCGCGAGCACGGTGGGCTTCCCGAGCTGTTGGATGACCTTGCCCAAGTTGAGGTACGCGGGACGGAAGTCGTGGCCCCACTGCGAGATGCAGTGCGCCTCGTCGACGACGAACAGCGGAACGGCCAGCTCCTGGAGGATCGAGATGAAGCCGTCGTCCTCGAGCTTCTCGGGAGTGACGAACACGATCTTCATCTCGCCCGAGGCGATGCGCGCGATGCCGGCCAGCTCTTGCTCTTCGGAGAGCGTCGAGTTGAGCGCGACGGTCGAGGTGATGCCGCGTTCGGCCAGCATGTCGAGCTGATCTTTCATCAGCGCGATGAGCGGCGAGACGACGATCGTCGTCCCCGGCAGCAACAGCGCGGGAAGCTGATAACACAGCGATTTTCCGGCGCCGGTGGCCAAAATCGCGAGCGTGTCCTCACCCGCGAGAATGCGCGTGATGACCTCTTCTTGGCCGGGGTTGAAGCGCTCGTAGCCGAAATGGTCGCGCAGCGCTTGCCGCAGTTCGTCCGTCGACATGTTCCTTCTCGCCGGGGGCCGGAGACGACACGAACGCCGTGCTAGAAAGCAGGCGTCACCGTGGCGTCAAAAGCCGATGCTCAGGGGTTACCCGACCCCACCGTACTTAAAACGCACGGCAGCGTCCAAACGATGCACCCCGGCCCCCGGCGGACGGATCAGATCGGCCGGCTGGCGCGCTCGGCCGCGTCGGCCCCGACGAAGCCGTACTTGGTGTAGACGTCCTGTCCCGCCGGGGCGGTCACGAAGCCGACGTAGGCCCGCGCCAGTGCGACATGAGTCGGGTTGGCGGTCAGGGGCGTGAGGTAGTACGAGACCGCGGCACGCTCGTTGTCGGCCGGCGGGAGCGCCACCGCTTGGACCTTCGCGCCGGCGGCCATGGCGGCGATCGCCTCCGTCTTCCAGACGATGCCGACGTCGGTGCGACCGTCGGCGAGGCGCTCGGGCGTCTCGCGGTGATGGACCGCCGTCAGGTAGACGTTGGGCGCCGATTGGCAGGCCTGACAGTCGTGATCGCCGACCAGCTTGGCGTACAGCCCGTGCCGCTCGAGCATCGGCTTGGCGTAGTAGGTCATGATGCCTTCGTTGGTCGGGTTCGGCAGCGAGACGCGCACGTCGGGGCGGCCGAGGTCGTCGACGCCGGTGATGTGCTTGGGGTTGCCTTGCGCGACCAGCAGCGTGAGCTCGTTGTGCATGTAGGTCGCGTACGAGGTCGCCAGCTTGGCGTCGCGCAGTTGGCGCAGCGGGCCCAGGTCGACGGTCGCGTAGACGTCGGGGCGGCCGGGGTAGTCGTGGCCTTCGTAGCGGAAGCCGCCGTGCAGGATGCCGTCGAGCTCGAGCCCGGGCGGCAGCGTGACGACGACGACGGCGGCGTGCGGGTGGGTGGTTTGGAAGGTGCGCACCAGGTCTTCCATCGCGAAGAACTGGTTGCCGGCGACCCACACGATCAGATCGGCCTTCGGCATGGCGGCCAGCGCGGCCGGGCCTTTGACGACCGGTTGACCCGGCACGAACAGGCGCAGGTCGTCGTCGTGACCGGCCGGGATGGCGGCCAACGCCGCCGGCGCGGTCTGCGCGGTCTGTGCGAAGGTAGCGGTCGGGATCGTGACGAGCGTTGCGAGGGCGAGCGCCGCGGCGCGAAGCAGGGACGTCATGCGGGGAGTGCGGTCCTTTCAGGACGAGCGTCCAGGAGGGTGAATGGATCGGCCGCGAGCGCGGTTCCCGCTCCGCGTTCCTCGCCGATGTCGAAGGCGGCCACGGCGTCCGCCAAAGCGCCGGTGCGCTCGCGCGCGCCGTTGGTGCGCAAGCGCATCTCGCGCACGCGCGCGGCCGCCGTGCGGCTGGCGTGCGCGACGCTTTGCGCGCTGGCCGATTGCTCGCGCGTCGCGACCGCGACGGGCAGGATCACCTGCGTCACGTCGCGCGCGGTCGCGCGCATCTCGTCGGCCCCGCGCGCGTTCTGCTCGACCACCGCCGAGACGCTGGCGACGTTGCGCGAGACGTCGGCGCTGGTGCGGGCCATCACGTCGACACGTGCGGCCAAGTCTTCGGCGACCGCGGACGCGTCGTCGATCGCGCGCTGCAGCACGTCGAGCGCTCCCGTCGCCTTGTCGGCGCGGGCGAGTCCGTCGGTCAGTGAGGCCGACGAGCCGCGGATGCCCTCGCCGGCGTCGGCTGTCTCCTTGCGCATCGCGCCCAGGATGGCGGCGATCTCGCGCGTGCTCACGTTCGAGCGCTCCGCCAGCTTGCGGATCTCGTCGGCGACGACGGCGAAACCGCGGCCGGCCTCGCCGGCGCGCGCCGCCTCGATCGCCGCGTTGAGCGCGAGCAGGTTCGTCTGATCGGCGATCTCGTCGATCGCCGCGACGATCTGCGCGACGTCGTTCGAGCGCGCTTCGAGCCGCCGCATCGCCTCGGCCGAGGCTTGCGCGGCACCGTCGATGCGTCGGATCGCTTCGGCCGTGTCGAGCACGGCGCCGCGGCTGTCACGGCCGTGCGCCCGCGCGCTGCGCGCCGCGGTCGCCAGCTCGCTGCCGACGGTGCCGAGCGCACGCAGCTCCTCGTCGAGCCGCTCGACCGCGCCGACGATCGCTTGCACCGATCCGGCCTGTTCGAGCGCTCCGGTCGCGATCTGGTCGGCCGCGCGCGCCAGCTCTTCGACCGCGGCGCCGGACTCGTCGATGCGCTCGGAGTTGGCCAGCGCGCCGTCGGCCAAGATGCCCATCGCGTTGACGAAGCCGTCGATGGTGCCGCTGACGCCGCCGGCTTCCGCCGCGATCGCGTCGTTGATCGCGGCCAGCTCGGTCGAGGCGCCCGAGACGCTGAGCAGCAAGCCCCGCAAGCGCGTCGCCGCCGAGGCGTACTGGCGCGAGACGTCGGCGATCCCCGCGGCGAGCGCGTTGTAGCGCCGTGCGAGGTCCCCGATCTCGTCGCCGTCGCGATCGGTCAGCGGGTCGCGCTCGATCACGGTCATCGTGCCGCCGAGCCGGCCGCGCGCGAGGTCGGCGAAGGCGGCCGAGAGGACGGCGAAGTCGTCGTCGACGACCGCCGCGATGGCGGCGTTGACGCGCGCCAGCCGGCTCGAGAGCGAGCGCCCGAGCACCAGCGCGGCCAGCACGCTGGCCGCCAGTGCCGCGACGCAGAAGATCAGCAGCACGTACGCGAGCCGCTGCGCGTCGCCGAAGGCGCCGGAGACGACCCGTTCGGCCAGCGAGGTGTCGGCCACGTCGGCGCCGCCGACGCCCTGACCGATCTGGCCGAACTGCGCGATCTGATCGCGTAGGATGCCCAGCGACGCCAGCGCGGCCTTGTGCCGACCGGCCTCCAGCGTGAAGGTCACCTGATCGATGAGCGAGGTGATCAGCTGCAGCCGCGCGGTCGCGTCGTCGACGTAGTGCTGGAACTCCGGATGCGTCTTGGCGTACGCGGTGAGGGCGCTCATCTGCGTGTCGATGTGCGCGCGGATGACGGTGCCGTCGCCCAGGTACGACTTGTCGCCGGTCGCGGCGTAGCCGCGCAGCCCGCTTTCGAGCTGACGAACGTCGGCCAGGACCGCTTGGATCTGCGCGGCGTGCGCGAGCGTTTGCGTCGCGGTCTCGCCGCGGACCGCGACGTCGTGAGCGCCGCGCAGCGCGACGACCGCGCCGACGGCCAAGATCAATGCCGGAACGAGGAAGCAGAGGGCCAGCTTCCCCGCGATGCGTGCGCGGCCCATCCGTCAGCCGAATCGATAGTGGTGGAAGACGGCTTGGCCGTCCGGCGAGAGCACGTAGTCGACGAAGGCCTTGGCCAACGGCTTGTTCGTGCTGCCGGTCGCGACCGCGATCTCGTTCTGGATCGAACCGCCGAGCGCCGGATCGATCGGCACTTCCTGCGCGCGCTGCATCTCGTCGCCGTACAGGTCGGACGTGAAGACGATGCCGGCATCGGCCGAGCCGCTGTTGACCTGACCGGTCACGCCCTTGGTGTTGACGCCGTGCGAAACGACGTTGGCTTCGAACTTCTCGGGGAAGTCGGCGCCGTAGGTCTTCGTGGCGCGCTTGATGACCGCGTGGGTGAAGCGGCCGATGGGCGTGGCGTCGTCGCCGACGGAGAGCCGCACGCCTTTGCGGGCGAGATCGGCCAGGCCGGTGATGTGCAGCGGGTTGCCCTTGGCGACGATGATCGTCGGGACCAGCTTGCACATCGGACGGAACGGGTCGACCAGGTGCTTGTCGAGGGCTTGCGCCGAGAGCTCCGCGATCGACGAGACGAAGACGTCGCACGGCGCGCCGGCCGCGAGCTGGCCGAAGAGCATGTCGGGACGGCCGAAGAACGGGCGCACCGTCGCACCGCCATGCTTGGCGGCAAAGGCCTTGATGATGTCGCTCAAGGGGCGGTCGGAGTTGAGCGGCGCCAGCACCACCAGTGGCGCCTCGGCGCGCACGGCGGTCGCGCCGCCGGCCAAGACGGCCGCGGCGACGGATGCGACGAAGGACGATCTGCGCACGAGAAAGAGGGCCTTCCCTTAGAGCGGAGAGGGAGATACCCGGCACCCGGTCGTTCGCCGCGCCGCGACCGCGACTCCGTGCGACAAGAGTGGTGATCGGTACGATTTAACTGATCGTTGGCGCTACCGTTACGCGGCCTTCACCAACGGCGCCATCCGGTCGACACGGGAGCGCGTTGCGCGGGCCCGAACCTGTGGGGGTGTCGCTCTACCGCACCTGGCGGCCGCTGACGTTCGCCGATCTGGTCGGCCAGGACGCGGTGGTCAAAACGCTGACGACGGCGCTCGAGACCGGACGCCTCGCCCATGCCTATCTGTTCTCCGGCCCGCGCGGCTCGGGCAAGACTTCGGCGGCCAAGATCCTGGCGCGCTGCATCGAGTGCGTCAACGGCCCGACCGCCACGCCCGACAACACATGCGAGAACTGCCGCGCGATCCTGGAGGGGACCGCGCTCGACGTGCTGGAGATCGACGCCGCCTCGAACCGCGGGATCGACGAGATTCGCGCGCTGCGCGACGCGGTCAAGTTCGCGCCCTCGGTGATGCGCAAGAAAGTCTACATCATCGACGAGGCGCACATGCTGACCAAGGAGGGCGCCAACGCCTTCCTCAAGACGCTCGAAGAGCCGCCGGAATGGGCCGTCTTCATCTTGGCGACGACCGCGCCGGAAGTGCTGCCGCCGACGATCCTCTCGCGCTGCCAGCGCTACGCGTTCCGGCGCATCGCGATCCCGACCATGATCGAGCGCATGCGCGAGATCGCCGCCGCCGAAGGGATCGTGATCGACGACGCGGCGCTGGGCGCGATCGCGTATCGCGCGGACGGCGGCTTGCGCGATGCGCTGACGATGCTCGAGCAGGTCGCCGCGTTCGCCAACGGCCCGGTCGACGACGCCGTCGTCGACGCGGCGTTCGGTCAGACCGGCCGCGGCTTCGCGCGCGCGCTGCGCGACGCGGCGCTCGACGGTGACGCGGCGCTGACGCTGCGCATCATCGACGAAGCCTCCGACGCCGGCAGCGACATGACCGGACTGATCCGCAGCACGATCGGCGAGTTCCGCCACCTGCTGGTCGCGCGCGTCAACCCCGAGTTGCTCGCGCGCGACTTGGCCGAAGACGACGCCGCGGTCGCGCGCGAGCGCGCCGCCGTGACGCCGCAGGTGCGCTTGGTGCGCGCGCTGCGCGTGCTGGCCGACGCGTTGGCCGCCGCGCGCGGCTCCGGCAACGCCCGCCTGGAGCTCGAGAGCGCGATCCTGCGCTTCGTGCTGCAAGGCGAGGACCCGAGCCTGGACGCCCTGGCGACCCGGGTCGCGCTGCTCGAAGGCGGCGAGGCCACTCCCCGTCCGCTCGCCCCGCCGGCGGCCAAGCCCGCGCCGCCGCCCGCGCCCCCGCCGGCCAAGCCGGCGCCGCCGCCCGTGCCGCCCCCGAGCACGCCCAAGCCCGCCGCCGCGGCCAAGGCCGAGCCGGTCGCCCCGAAGGCCGCGCCGATGGAGCTCTCGCTGACCAAGCTGCGCACCCTTTGGCAGAGCATCCGCATGCGCGCCGAGGGACAGAAGACCTCGCTGCGCGCCGCGCTCTCGCGCGCGACGGTGGCCGGGCTCGACGGCACCGTGCTCACGCTGCGCGTCCCCGACCCGATCAACGCCGACGTGCTCAAGCGCGACCTCGAGACGGTGCGCAAAGCGATCGCCGAGGTGACCGGGCAGACGCTCGAGGTCCGGGTCGCGGTCGGCTCCGCCCAGCCGCCGCCCGAGGACGGCCTCGCCGCCGAGGACGGCGAAGACGGCGACGACCTGATGCGCTACGCGCTCGAGAAGCTCACCTGAGACGAGGACGCCCGTGAACCCCAACCAGATGCGCCAGCTGCAGAAGCTGCAGCAAGAGATGCAAAAGGCGCAGGAAGACATTCAGAACGCGACCGCGGAGGGAACGGCCGCCGGCGGCGCCGTGACGGTCGCGATCAGCGGCGACTTCCGCGTCAGCAAGGTGACGCTCAAGCCCGAGGTCGTCGACCCCGCGGACGTCGAGATGCTCGAAGACCTGCTGGTCGTCGCGTTGGCCGACGCGCACAAGAAGATCGAAGAGTTCGCCGCCAAACGCATGAGCGCCGCGACCGGCGGCATGCGCATCCCCGGTATGTGACGAGCGCGCCATCGCCACCACCATCGCGGGCCCGGTCCAGGCCCTGATCAACGAGTTCAGCAAACTGCCGACGGTCGGTCCCAAGACCGCCGCGCGGCTGGTGTTCCATTTGCTGAACCGGCCGCGCGCCGACGCCGAAGCGCTGGCCGACGCGATCGTCGCGCTCAAGGAGAAGGTGCGGCTGTGCTCGCGCTGCTTCTCGATCACCGAAGACGACCCGTGCGCGATCTGCGACGACCCGCGGCGCAATGCCGCGCTGGTCTGCGTCGTCGCCGAGGCGAAGGACGTGTTCGCGATCGAGCGCACCTCGGCGTACGACGGGCGCTACCACGTGCTGGGCGGCTTGATCTCGCCGATGGACGGCATCGGCCCCTCGCAGCTGCGCGTGCGCGAGCTGGTCGATCGGGTCGCCAGCGAGTCGCCGCGCGAGGTCGTGGTCGCCACCAACCCCAACGCGGAAGGCGAAGCGACCGCGCTCTACCTCTCGCGACTGCTTTCCCCCAGCGGCGTCAACGTCACCCGGCTGGCGTACGGCTTGCCGATCGGCGGCGACCTCGACTACGCCGACGAGAACACGCTGGCGCGCGCCATCGAAGGCCGCCGCACGCTCTAGCGTGCCGCGCGCATGATCGCGACGCGTGCGCTCACGATCGGCGAGATCGTCGACCGGGCGATCACGCTGCTCGTGCGCAGGTGGAACGTCGCGCTGCTCCTGACGGCGATCGTCGGACGCGGACCTGTGCCTGTGGTCGCCGAGCATCTTCCTCGGTGCGCGCGGCCGGCAGCGACCTCGAGGCGCAGCTCGACGCGGCGGAACGTTACGGAAACGCGAGCGTGACGGCGTCGCCGACGGCGACCTCGCCGGGCGCGACGACCGCGCAGTAGACGCCGACCACGTTGTCGCGCCGCTGGGCGACCTCGCGCAGCACGGCCGGGTTCGACGCGCCGGTCGCGACGTCGTAGGTGGTCGTGACGCAGCGCTCGATCGTCGCGACGACCCGGAGCCGCGCGCTGCCGACGGCGAGCGTCGCGCCGACCAGGTCGGGCTCGCGCAGCTCGACGCCGGGCGCGGCGGTCACGTACAGGTTGGGCCGCCAACGCAGCGGATCGAGCGGCTCGCCGACCAGCGCTTCCACGTCGTGCACCCACAGGTCGAGCAGCAGCGAGACGTCGCCGGCGTCGAACCAGCGCGGCGCGCTCCGGTCGACCGCGACCGCGACGCCGTCGGCCGCGGCGCCGGCGACGGCCGCGAGCGGGTCGTCGGTGAGGTGCAGGCGCGGCGACTCTTTGCCGCGATAGGTCTTACCGGCCCGGGCGTGCGTGGGCGTTGCCACCACCAGCGCGCCGGTACGATCGCCCGCGAGCCCGTCGGCGTCGATCGCGGCGCGTGAGAGCGGTTCGGCCCGCAGCGATTTCACCGGATAGCGCCACGCGGCGGCCAGGGTTCCCAGCTGCATACGGCGGGGATTCGCGCCGGAAGCGGGCGAACGCTTTCGTGCGTGCAAGAGACCGAGCTGCGGCCACGAGGCGCCGGAGAGTTGCTCGACCGGGCGGTGACGCTTCTCGTGCGCTATTTCCCGCAGATCGTCGTCGCGGTCGCGTTGATGATCGTGCCGATCGTCGTCCTCGACGCGCTGCTGCAGCCGCACGGTGCCGACGCGTTCGGCGACATGGCCACGCTCTTCACCGCGCACGGGCCGGCCGCGCAACGGGCCGCGCTCGAGCAGATGGAGGCGCACAGCGCGTCGGGATCGGCGGTCGCGCTGGTGCTGCTGCTGACCTCGGCGATCAGCCTGCTCGGCTTCAACGCCGTCACCGCGGTCGTCGACGCCGCCTTGCACGGCCGCAAGCTGGATGCACGCGCGGCGTATGCGCTGGCGACGCGACGCTGGCCGGCGCAAGTCCTGGTCGGCCTAGCGTTTTTGGTAGCCGGCGGGGTGGCGGCGGTGGCGCTGTTCGTGGCGTACTTCGTGCTCGTGTTCGTCATCATCGCGTTGGCCGCGATCGCGAAGAGCTTGACCGCGCTCGCGATCGCCATCGGCGTGATCGTGGGCATCGCGTTTTTAGCGGTCGTGCTCGCGGTCGTGTCGTGGCTGTCGATGGCCTACACGCTGGCCGCGATCTCCGTCGTGGTCGAGGACCTCGCCGCCGGGGCGGCGATCGGCGCGGGCTTTCGCCGCGCGTTCGGCCGGACGACCGCGGTGCGCGTGCTGCTGGCGGGCTTGGTGCTCGACGCGCTGGTGCTGTTCGGGACGCTGCCGGTGCTCGCGCTGGGCGCGCTCGTCTCGACGCTGGTACATAGCCACCCGCTCTACTACGGCATCTCGGCGGTCGGCCAGATCCTGATCGACGCGCTGATCCTCACCTTCGCGGTGGTCTTCGCGGCCGACGTGCGCGTGCGCCGCGAGGGGCTCGATCTGCTCGCGGCGGCCGGAAGCGCGCCCGCATGATCGTCGACCGGCCGCTCACGATCGGCGAGCTCTTCGATCGGGCGGTGACGCGCCTGGTGCGCTGCGGCGTGCCGGTCGCGATGTTGACGCTGGTCCTGGTGGTCGCCGCCGTCGCGCAGAACCTGTTCACCCCGCGCCTGACCGCCCACTACGACGCGGCTGCGATCGTCTTCATGTTCTGCTGGTTCATCGCCGAGGCCGTCTACGCGTTCCTCAGCTTCGCGGCGGCGGTCCGGCTGTACGGCGGCGAGTCGCTCGGCGCGGTGGACGCGCTGCGCGCCGTGGTGCGCGACGATCCGTGGCGCTTGGTGCGGCTGGCGCTCCTCACCGGGTTCATCGGGGCCGTCGGGTTGTGGATTTTGGGCGGTTTGATCGGGCTCGTCGGCGGCGCCGCCAGCGGCGCCGGCGTGATCGTGCTGCTGATCGTAGCGGGACCGGTGACGGCGTTCTTCCAGTTGGCGTTCGCCACGTGCGTGCTCGAAGGCACGCCGGCAGTAGTCTCGCTGGGCAATGCCTGGAGCCGAGCCTTCGCGTTCGGCGAACGGCGGCGCAGCGTCTTGCTGCTCTACGCGATCATACTCGCGGAGTGGGTCCCGCTGTACGGCATCGACGCGATCGGGACCGGTCTCTCGCGGCTGTTCCAACTGCCGCTCTTCGCCACCGTGACGCAAGGCGCGGGCGGTCCGATCGGCACGGCGATCGGCGCGGCACTGCTGACGGTCGCCGCGCTCGACTACCGGGTGCGCACGCAAGGCGCGGATCTCGAAGCAGCGCTCGACGGCGTGCCGTGATCGCGCCCTGGCGGCACGGCGATCCGCACGATCTGGCGCGGGCGATCGTCGCCGAGCCGCGCTTTCGTCACGCACCGCCGCTCGGCGGCCCGACCTGGTGGGATCGCTTCTGGAGCTGGCTCGGGCATCTGCTCGCGAAGCTGTTCCACAGCGCACCGAGCGGCGCCGGCGACCTGTTCTCGCTGGTGCTGGTCGGCGCCGTGCTGGTCGGCGTGGTGGCCGTCGTCGTGCTGGTGCTGGCGCAGATCACGCTCGGCCCGCGCGCGCGCGCGCGGCGAAGGGCGCGCGAAGCGGAAGTCATCGGCGAGGAGCTCGACGCGGCCGCGCTGCGCGCGCGCGCCCGCGCCGCGGTCGCGGCGCAGCGCTACCGTGAAGCGGCGGCGCTGCTGTGGGCCTCGGCGCTGCGCGCGCTCGACGAGCGCGGACGCGTGCGTTTCGACGCGGCGCGCACGCCGAGCGAGTGGCGGCGGCTGGTGCGCGAACCGGCTTTCGACGCGCTGGCGCGCGACGCGGTCTTCGCGCTCTTCGACGAACGCACGCCCGACGCGGACGCGCTGGCGCGCATGGACGCCGCGTACGACGTGCTGCTCTCGCGATGAGACGCGAGCTGTGGGTCGCGCTCGGATTGCTGGCGCTGGTCTTCGTCCTGGCCTGGTCGACGCGCAAAGAGCCGCAGCCCACGCCCGGCGTCACGCACGGGAGCGCCGACGTCGCGCAAGGCGGCTACGCGGCCTGGTACGAGCTGCTCGAACGCGAAGGCCTGCACCCGCGGCGCTTCGATGCGCCGCACGAGGACCTGGCGGCCGACGGCGTCGGCACGCTGGTCCTGGCGTTCCCCGGTGCGGGCGTCGACGCGGATTGGGACGCGGTGGAGCGCGACGCGCTGCACGCGTGGGTGCACGGCGGCGGACGGCTGGTCGACATCGGGCCCGAGCCGGCGTTGCGCGGTGCGCGCGACGAGCACGCCGACGTCGTCCTGGCGCCGGCAGCGACGCGGCCGGGCGCGCTGCGCGGTCCGTGGGCGGCGCTGGTCGGTTCGCTGACGGCGCGCGGTGACGCACGCATTCGCGTGCGCCCCCACACCCGGTTACACGTGATCACGCTGTTGGCCGACGCGGCCGGCGCGCTGGTCGTGCGCTACCGCGACGGCCGCGGCGAGGTCGTCGCGGTCGCCTCCGGCGCGCCGTTCGAGAACCGCAACCTGGCGCGCGCCGGCGATGCGCGGCTGGCGTATCTGCTGGCGGCGCTGCCCGGCGGCGGCGGGCTCGCGTTCGACGAAGCGGTGCGCGGCGACGTCGTCGACCGGCCGTGGTACCGCGCGCTCGACGTGCGCGAACGGGTCGCGCTGGCGTTCCTGGTGCTGGCGGGACTGGCGTGGCTGGCCTACGGGCTGCTGCCGCTGGGGCCGCCCGTGCGCCTGATCGCCGCGCGCGAGCCGACCTCGTCGGAGTTTCTCGACGCGTTCGCCGCGCTGTATGCGCGCGCACGGCTGCGCGACCACGCCGCCGACGCGCTGCTGGCCGACGCCGAGCGGCGGCTGCAGCGCGCGCCGCGCACGCCGGTCATCCGGCAGCTCGCCGCCGACGTCCACGCCGCGCGCGACGTCGCGGTCCGCCAGGACCGGCAACTGGTCGCGCTCGCCGTTCTGTCCCGTTCCGTCCGAGAGGAGACCACTGGTGGAGGAGACCCCGCTGGCCGTTCCGGCCCGTCTGCGCGCCGGCCTGACTCGCGTCGTCGTCGGCGCTGACCGTGCGGCGTTCACGCTGCTGGTCGCGCTGCTGGCGAACGGGCACGCGCTGATCGAAGGCGTTCCCGGCACCGCCAAGACGTTGACCGTGCGCGTCCTGGCGCGGCTGTTGGGCGTCGACTTCACGCGCATCCAATTCACGCCCGACCTGATGCCCTCCGACGTCGTCGGCACGACCGTCTTCGATCAGCGCAGCGCGACCTTTTCGCTGCGCCGCGGCCCCGTCTTCACCAACGTGCTGCTGGCCGACGAGATCAATCGCACGCCGCCCAAGACGCAAGCCGCCTTGCTCGAAGCGATGGAGGAACGGCGGGTCACGATCGACGGCACGACGCACGACCTGCCCGCGCCGTTCCTGGTCTGCGCGACCCAGAACCCGGTCGAGTTCGAAGGCACCTATCCACTGCCCGAAGCGCAGCTCGATCGCTTTCTCGTCCGCGTGCGAACCGGCTATCCGGCCGCGGACGACGAACGCGCGCTGATCGCGCGCGCCGTCGCCGGCTTCGACGCGCACGACTTGGCCGCCGCCGGCGTCGAACCGGTCGTCAGCCGCGTCGAGCTGCTCGCCGCGCAGGCTGCCGTACGCACCGTGCACGTCGCCGAGTCGCTGCAGCGCTACCTGTACGACGTCGTCGCCGCGACGCGCTCGTCGCCGGACGTCGCGCTGGGCGCCAGCCCGCGCGCGGCGCTGGCGCTGGTGATCGCGACGCAGGCGGCGGCCGCGCTCGACGAGCGCACCTTCGCGACGTCCGACGACGTCAAGGACGTGGCCGGAGCGGTGCTGGCCCATCGCATCCTCGTGCGGCCGGAGGCCGAGCTCGACGGGACGACCGCCGAGGACGTCGTCGACCGCGTGCTGGCCGCCGTTCCGACGCCCGCGCGCTGATGTTCTGGCTGGCGCCGCGCGGCGTGGCGCTGCTGCTGGCGGCGGCGATCGCGGCGTTCGCGCTGGCGAGCGTCGCGCCGGCCTGGGTCGCGCTGCTCGTCCCGCTGGCGCTGGTCGTCGCGCTGGTGCTCGGCGACGGGCTGGCGCTGCGCGCGCCGGTCGAGGTCGAGCGCCTCGCGCCGCCGCGCCTCGCGCTCGCGCGGCACGACGCGTTTCACTATACGGTGCGCAACCGCGCCGCGGCCGCGCGCACGATCGCGCTGGTCGAAGCCCCGGCCGACAAGCTCGCGATCGATCTCGACGAACAGCGCGCCTCGCTGCCGCCGCGCTCGTCGCTCGAGCTGACGATCGGCGTCGTCCCGCGCGAGCGCGGCCGCACGGCGCTGCGCGGCTTCTCGTTTCGGCTGCGCACGGCGTTCGGTTTCGTCGAACGGCGGCGGACGGTGGCGGCACCGGTCGAG
Organism: Candidatus Sulfotelmatobacter sp.; assembly: GCA_035504415.1. Classification (NCBI taxonomy): domain Bacteria; kingdom Pseudomonadati; phylum Acidobacteriota; class Terriglobia; order Terriglobales; family Candidatus Korobacteraceae; genus Candidatus Sulfotelmatobacter; species Candidatus Sulfotelmatobacter sp. The sequence goes on from DATJRY010000013.1 coordinate 212,870, forward strand.
CTGCGGGTGATGCCCGACCTCTCGGCGCTCGATCGCAGCGGCGATCCGGTCGCGCGCGCCAAGCTGATCGAAGCCAGCCTGCGCCGTTTGCGCCGGCGCGGCGCGGGCGGTGAGTTCTCGACGCTGCGCGAGTACGGCCCCGACGACGAGTTCCGCGCCATCGACTGGAAGGCGTCGGCGCGGCGCGGCCGCACGATGGTCGCGCAGTACGAGGTCGAGCGCTCGCAGCAGATCGTCGTCGCGCTCGACGCCGGACGCCTGATGACCGCGCGCCTGGGCGATCGGCGCAAGCTCGACTACGCCGTCTCGGCGGCGCTGGCGATCGCCGCCATCGCGCGCCTGGCCGCCGACCGCGTCGGCGTGCTGGCCTTCGCCGGCCGCGTCCTGGCGCGGGTCGCGCCCGGCGCCGGCGCCGCGCACGCCGCGCGCCTGACCGACGTCCTCTCCGACCTCGAGCCCACGTTGGAAGAAGCCGACTACGAGCGCGCGTTCATCGCGCTCGAGCGCGAGGTCAAGCGCCGCAGCCTGATCGTGCTGTTCACCGACCTGTTCGATCCGGTCGCCTCGAGCGCGGTGCTGGCCGCGACCCGCATCCTGCAGCCGCGTCATCTGGTGCTGGTCGTGCTGATGAACGACGCCGCGATCGAGACCGCGCTCGCGCGCGTGCCGGCCGACGTCGAGGACGCCTATCGCGCGGCCGTCGCCGCGACGCTGGCCGACGAACGTGCCCGCGCGCTGGCCGCGCTGCGCGACCGCGGCATCCTGGTCGTCGACGTCCCCGCCGCCGAGCTGACCGTCGCCCTCCTCGACGCGTACGTCGCCGTCAAGTCGCGCGGCTTGTTGTAGCGCTCAGAGGGTGGTGAACGTTCCGAGCTGCACGTCCTGGATGCCCGACGGGGTGGTCGTGAGCTTCGCGGTAACGGTGTACGAGGTTGCGGGCAGGAGGGCGGGGACGCTGTAGTCGGCTTCCGGCGCCGTCGGCGCGGGCGAGGGTGCGGACGTCGTCACCGACGCGCCGCCGTTCGCGGGGCTCAGTATCAAGCCGTTCGTTCCGTACTGAAAGGACAGGACCAGCGTGAAGTTGCCGTCCGGCACGCCGGTCTCACCATTGGTCGGATAGATCATCGTCGGCTGCGCCGGGATGACCGCGGGACACGGTGAGGGCGGGTACGTCGGACGATTTTGCGGCGTCGTCGTCGTGCCGGAGCACGCGGTGAGGGCGAGGACGACGACGGCGAGCAGACGGCGCATCAGAGACCTTCGGCGAGCGATCGGACGGGTCGAGATCCGCTACGACCGGTAAACGTGCTGAAAGGAGCTAGCGTTTCCTCGACCTGCGCCACGAACGGTGCAAAACCGAGACGTCACCAGGGCTCGGGGGCTCGCGAGCGGCCTGCGAGGACGAGATAGGCGAGCAGCAGGACGCCGGTGACGGCGCCGATCTCCTCGCGGGCCGGGATCGAGAGGCGTTGCGGCGAGATGAAGCCTTCGATCGTGCCGGCCACGCACAGCAGCAGGGCGACGCCGCCGATCAGCGTGGCCGCGCGCCGCGCGGCCAGCAGCAGCGCGTCGCGCCGGCGGGCGCGGCCGGGCCGCACGTAGCCGCCGGCGAGCAGCAGCCCCGCGCCGCCCGCGATCTGAATCGACGTCAGCTCGATGACGCCGTGGGGCGCGATGGTCGCCCAGAAGTCGGCGCCGAAACCGTGTTGCGCGAACAGCGCGCCGTAGACGCCGACCATCAAGCCGTTCTCGAGGATGATCCAGCCGGTCAAGATCCCGGCCGTCATCCCGCCGGCGAACGCGATCGCGGCGACGCGGACGTTGTTGGTGATGATCGCGCTGGCGACCGCCGGCGAGTTGGCGCGGTCGAAACCGAAGTTGCTGTCGTGCAGCGCCTTGTCGACGGCCGGCAGCGACATGCCGGGCAGCAGCGCGCGCGCGTTGGCCGGATCGTGCGCGACCGCCGTGTAGGCGACGATCGCCGCCACGACCGTCAGCAGCGCGCAGAAGCCGATCGGCGCCCACGAGCGCCGCACTTCGCGCGGAAAGTCGGCGGCGACGAAGCGCCACAAGCGGTCCCATCCGCTGCGGGCGGTGGCGACGTAGACGACGGCGTGCGCGCGGCCGACCAGACGGTGCAGGTGGTCGAGCACGACCGGGTCGGCGCCGCGCGCCTGCGCGATCGCGAGGTCGCTCGTCGCGGCGCGGTACGCCAGCGCCAGCTCGTCGATCTCGGCCGCCGGCAGCCGCCGCACGCCGCGGCCCGCGGCGCGGTCGACCAGCGCCGTCAGCCGGTCCCAACGCGTGCGGCGCGAGGCCACGAAGCGCTCACGCATAAGAGAGCCGCGTGGAGCGCACGGTCGATGTCCGGACGGGAGAAGCCGTCGCCATTCGCTACGAGCTTGCCGGGGTCGGCAGCCGGTTCCTGGCGGTGATGCTCGACCTGCTGGCGCAAATCGCGATCGTCGCCGCGGTCGTGATCGTGCTGGCGTTCTTCGGGAGCTCGCAGCCCACGCACCGGCTCGGCGTGGCCGATCGCGCGCTGCGTGCCTGGGAGATCGCGATCGTCGTCGCGTTCCTGTTCGCGGTGTTCTTCGGCTGGTTCATCATCTTCGAGACCTGGTGGTCGGGGCGCACGCCCGGTAAACGCGCGCTCGGGCTGCGCGTCGTGCGCGACGGCGGCTTCCCGGTCGACCTCGGCAGCGTCGCGATCCGCAACCTGGTGCGGGTGATCGAGTTCAGCTTCGGGTTCTACGCGATCTCGGCGCTCAGCGCGCTGATTTCGAAAGAGAACAAACGGCTGGGCGATTTCGCGGCCGGCACGATCGTCGTGCGCGAACGGGCGGCGGCGGCGCCCGACCTGGACGCCTACCTCGACCACAACGCCGCGCTGCCGGCGACCGGGTTGCGCGACGACGACCGGCTGCTGATCGAGCGCTTTCTCGCCCGTCGGGCCGGGCTCGAACCGACGGCCCGCTGGCGGCTGGCCAGCCGGATCGCGGCCAAGGTCCGCCCGACCCTGATCGCGCCCTACGCCAACCTCGACGACGAGGCGCTGCTCGAGTACTTGGTCGGCCACTAGCCGACGGAGCGGCGGCGCGCGGACGCTTGCGTCAAAGTTAACGTTGACGTAAACTTACGGTAGATGCCCGCCACCACCCCGTCGCGGCCGGCGCTCCTCTCGGTCGCCGAGGCCGCGGCCCGCCTGGGACTCAGCACCCGCACCCTGCGCTATTACGAAGAGCTCGGCTTCCTCACGCCTGCCCGGACGCCGGGCGGCCACCGGCTGTACGCCGAGGCCGACCTCGAGCTGATCGCGCGGATCACGCGGATGCAGCAGCTGGGCTTCACCCTGGCGACGATCCGCAAGGTGCTGCGCTACCGTTCCTATCAGGACGAGTCGGGCCGCCACCGGCTGGGCCTGGACAGCCTGCGCGAGATCGCCGCCGAGGCGCGCAGCGACGCGCAAGCGCTGCGCGACCGGATCGCGCACCTGCGGCGCGAGCTCGACGAAGCGACCCGCGAGGCCGAGGCGCTCGATCACGACATCGCCTACTTCGACCGCCGCGTCGCCGAGGAAGAATCGCGTGTCGGCGGTCGCTGAGCGCGGCCCGGCACTCGGCCGCGCGGCGCCCGAACCACCGCTGCAGCCGCCGCTGCACCTGCACCCCGACCCGGTGCGCAATCCGTGGGTGATCATCGGCGTGATCATGGTGGGCTACTTCTTGGGCCCGCTGTACTCGTCGGTCGCCAACGTCGCGCTGCCGAACCTGGTCGCCGCGTTCGGCTCCGACATCGACACGATGGAGTGGGTCGTCACCGGCTACATGCTGGGCTACTCGATCTCGATGCCGGTCGCCGGCTGGCTGGCCGACACGCTGGGTCGCCGGCGCGTCTATCTCGCCGGGCTCGCGCTGTTCGCGGTCGCCTCGATCCTCGCGTCGTTCGCGTGGGACGCCAACAGCATCATCGTCTTTCGCATCCTGCAAGCGGTCGGCGGCGGGCTCGTCTCGCCGACGGCGATGGCGATCATCATGGACGTCGTTCCGCCCGCGCAGCGCGGTCGCGCGCTCGGCGTGTGGGGGATGGGGATGATGCTGGCGCCTTCGTTCGGTCCGACCATCAGCGGCTGGATCGTCGACAACCTCGACGACTGGCGGCCGATCTTCTTGATCGGCGTGCCGCTGGCGATCCTGGGCTTCGTGCTGGCGCTGGCGAAGATTCCCCACGACGAGGACGCGCTCGACAAGCCGGCGCCGCCGCCGTTCGACGTCCCCGGCTTCTCGCTGCTGAGCACCGCGCTGGCCGCCTTCCTCATCCCGCTCTCGCAGGCCGATCGCGTCGGTTGGGACGACGGCTGGATCCAGCTCTCGCTGGCGGTCGCGGCGCTCGCGTTCGTCGGCTTCCTGTGGCGCGAGCTGCGCACGCCGGCGCCGATGATGGCGCTCTCGCTGTTCGCCGAGCGCACCTTCGCGCTGGCCGTCGGCTTGCGCGCGATCGTCGGGATGGGCTACTACTTCGCGATCTTCTTGCTGCCGCTGTTCACCCAAGACGTGCTGGGCTGGACGCCGACGCTCTCGGGCCTGGTGCTGATGCCGGCCGGCATCGTGATGGCGCTGCTGATGCCGGTGGCCGGCACGCTGTCCGACAAGATCGGCTCGCGGCCGTTCGTGCTGGCCGGCGTCGTCATCGCGACGGCCGGCACGTTCCTGTTCGCGCGCATCGACGTCGACTGGTCGTTCTCGCGCATCGCGACCGACGCGCTGATCCGCACCGGCGCGCTGGGCCTGCTGTTCACGCCGCTGACGACGGTCGCGCTCTCGGTCGTGCCGCGCAACCGCTCCGGTCAAGCGTCGGGGATCTTGAACACGGTGTGGCAGGTCGGCGGCAGCGTCGGCATCGCGATCGGCCAGACCTATCTGACCGCGAAGACCGCGCTGCACCTCTCGGAGAACGCCGGCGCCGCGACGCTGGCGCATCCCGGCTTCGTCCAGGGGCTCTCCGCGATGGCGACGCACGTGCCCGCGCACGTCGCGCAGATCCTGGCCGCGCAGCAGGTCGCGATGATGTCGCAGGTGCAGGCCTACGGCGATACGTTCCTGTTCGCGACCGTCGTCATGGCGCTCGGCATCCCCGCGGCGATGCTGCTGCCCGGCCGCAAGCGCGCCTGATCGGCGCGCGCGCGAGCGCCGGTGGCGTGGTGATCGCGCCGGCGATGCGCTATGCTTGGCCCGTCATGAGCATTCCACTCGGTTCGGTCGCACACTTCAGCATCGGGGTCGCCGACCCCGACGCCAGCGCTCGCTGGTGGCTCTCGCTCTTCGATCTCGAAGAGTATCGCCGTAGCGCGACGCGCGTGGTCATCGGCAACGACGCGGTCACCATCGCGCTGTTCAGCGGCGGCGAAGCGGACGCGAGCGCGCTGGGCCATTTGGCGTTTCGTACCGCCGACGCCGACGCGCTCGAAGCGGCGCTGGCCGCGTTGCGCGCGGCCGGCGTCGACCTCGAGGACCCGGGCCACGAGATCGGACCGGTCGGCCCCGGCTCGGCGAGCATCGGGCTATGGTTCCGCGACCCCGACGGCTACCGCTGGGAGCTGTACGTCCCCGCGTCCGGCTGAGCCGCGCTACTTGCCGTTGCGGCGCAAGCGCGCGAGGATGTCGCGCGCAAACGTCATCGCCGAGGACTTCGCTTCCTCGTAGATGCGGGCCGCGTCGCCGGCGTTCATCTGGCGGCCGTGCGCGTAGTAATACTGCGCGCCCTCGCCGACGACGACGGTGCCGGCGTACGCGATCGCGGCCTTGATGAAGACGCCGCCGACCGGGATGAAGCCCGCCAGCTCGCGCGCCAGCGCGCGCCAGCCGAAGCCGCCGCCGACGACCGGCAGCAGCTCCCACATGTGGGCGAGGTCGGGATCGCGGCCGTAGGTCGCGCCGATCTGCAGCAGCAGCGTCATCTGCAGGGCGGTGATCGCGAACATGTCGCCGGCCGAGGCGAACGCGCCGAGCACGACCCCGAGCACCGGGATGTGGTCCACCACCGCGCTGGCGCCGGCCACCTTGAGCGAGTTGAGGGCGGCGTCGCGGGTCAGCTTCACGCTGACCGTCTCGCGCAGCGCCGGCAGGCGCCGGCCGACCGCGATCTCGGTCCCCTTGCAGCACTCGATCAGGTGGGTGAGAAAGCGGCCGCGCAGGGTCTCGGGGGCGATCCGCGCGACGACGTAGTCCTCGACGGCGCCGGGCGCCGGGGGCTGGGCCGGGGCGCTGGGCGCGGCGACCGCCGGATCGACCAGCAGCGCCAACACCGGCAGCTTGAGGCCGGCCAGCCGTTCCAGGCCCAGGCTGCCGCGCTCGCCGGCTCGGCCGACGCAGATGACGGCGCGGGCGTCGGTGGTGTCGACGGTGGTCGCCATCCCGAGCGTTTCGAGCGTGGCGGCCGCTTCGGGCGGGATCGCGCCGGTGTAGCCGGCCAGCAGCACCGCGCGCAGCTCGCTGAGCAACCCCGGGTCGCCGCAGACGAAGAACTTGAAGCGTTGGCGGGCGCCGGCGTGGACCGCCCCGACGTTGAGGGATCCGCGCAGGCGCTCGAAGGCTGCCGCGGCTGAAGCAGGGTTCACGTCAGGCTCCTACCCTGACCGACCGCGGGCAGTTACGTACGGTCCAATGCCTCCTTGGCCGGGTCGTCGGTCCAATCGAGGTAGACCAGGCCCAGGAAGATCTCCAGCGACTGCGCGTCCATCCCCCGCTCGTTGGCGACGTCGACGACCGGCTTGGCGCTGGCGGTCGCCTCGGCCAGGATGGCGGTGCCGGTCGCGTTGGTGTCGGCCCCGACGATCGTCGCGGCGGCGATGTCGGCCGGCGAGAGATCCTGCGCCGAGAGCTGGTCGTAGCTCGGGCCCGGGGCGTGGAAGCGCACGTCGAGCGCATGCTGGAAGGTCGCGTAGCGGTCCGGCGACTCTTGCAGGCCGAGCATGTCGATGCGCGTCTCGAGCTGGCGGCAGCGCGCCATGTTGTAGAGCTGCGCGCCTTGCGAGGCGCCGACCGCGGCCGCGTTGAGCGCGTCGACGGCTTTGCTCATCAGCGGCTCGAGCTGCTTGTAGTCGTCCGGACGCACGTCGCCGTTGCCCATCAGCCCGGTGCGGGTGAGCTGGCGGACGAACGCGTCCAACGTGCCGGCCCCGACGTCGAGCTTGGCCAGCGCCGCGCGCTCGGCGTCGACGGCGCGCACCATGTCGGCGTCGGCGGCGCCGATCCGGCCGAGCATGCGCGGATAGTCGGGGAACACCGCCAGCGCTTGCGGCGGCGGCGCGGCCAGCTTGAGCGGCGCTTCCAGCTCGTCGAGCATGTCGGCGTTGTCCTTGAGCAAGCCGCCTTGTTTGTAGCGCTCGAGCGTGCCGACGCCGCTGAGCACCATCGAGCCCTTGTTGGTGGCCTCGTCGAGCGACTTGGACATCGTGTTGAGGTTGTGGATGACCGTCTCGAGCCGCGTGCCCGGGCGCGGCTGAATCGAAGCCAGGTTCGGCATGCCGAACAGGATGTTCTGGAGCCGCGCGGTCAGCTGCTTGAGCTGATCGAGACCTTGCTGGCGGCGCAGCGCGATGGCGGTCTGCGCTTGCGCCTCGTCGTCGCGCGCGGTCTGCAGGTCGGCCTTGAGCGGTTCGAGGTTGGGGTGCATCAGGTCCAGGCGGGCCTCGGCGTCGCGCAGTGCCTTGATGCGCACGTCGGCCAGCGCCTTGGCCTGCGGCGAGACTTGCTGCGCCGCGGCGGCCAGGTTCTGCTCCCCCTTGCTGGTTTGGCCGAGCGCCAGCTGCGACTGGCCCAGGTCGAAGCGCACCGTCGCGTCGTCGGGGTGCTTGGCCAACAGCCCGGTGAACTTCATCGCCGCGATGTTGTAGCGAGCGGTGTCGAAATCGTGGATCGCCTGCGCGGTGCGCTGCTCGTCGGTGCGCGTCTGCGGGTTGAGGCCCGGGTCGCCGTCGAGGTTGGCCAGCCGCTTGTCGACCTCAGGATGGTCGGCCAGGTACTTGTCGAGCGCGCCGTGCCCTTCGTGCTCGACCGCGCCGAGGTGTGCCATGAACGACTTCATCGCGTCGGGGTCGTAGCCGGCGCGCGACATCAGCAAGAGCCCGTACTGGTCGGCTTGGTTCTCGTCGTCGCGCGAGATGCGCGCCAGGATACCGGCTTCGGCGAGCTGGCCGAAGCGGTACAGCAGCGGCGAGAAGAGCGCGCCGATCCCGAACAGGATGTTGATGATCGTCGCTTTGTTGGCCGAGGTGACGACGTGGCGGCGCTCGATGTGGCCGGTCTCGTGACCGATGACGCCGGCCAGCTCGTCGTCCGACTGGACGAAGTCGAGCGTCCCCAGGTTGATGTAGATGTAACCGCCCAGGGTCGAGAACGCGTTGATGTCGTTGACGTCGAGGATCTTGATCGAGTACGGCACGTCCTTGCGCGCCGTCTCCGCCCACAGCTTGTTCGACACGTCGTTGATCCACTGGTTGAGCAGCGGATCGGTGACGACGACCGTCGAGTCGGTGATCTGCTTGTCGTACTCCTTGCCGATTTGGATTTCTTGTTGCGTCGACAGTGCGAGCGCGGGTGCCGGGGTGCTGGCACACAGAACCGCGAGACTGAGTGCGATGACGGACAACCGTCGCAACATGGCGAGATCCTCGACGAGCAGACGGGGAGGTCGGGCCCGTGTATTCGACGCGCCCGCCCAGCTCTCCACTGCCGGCGGGCCCGGCTTGCGGAGAGCGTGTGGACAACGAAAGCTTCTTGTGCATGCCATGTGGACGGCGCAGGGCCGCTTCTCCCGGCTTCGGAACGGGCGCGGATCATTGCCGCCGGAGGAACCACAATGAGCAGCGTGCGCGGACGCGGACGGAACCTGGAGATCGCGGTCGATCGTGCGCTGGCAGCCGCCGCTGAGGAGCTGCACGAGCACTTCGCCGACCGGCCCGACTTCTATCGCGGCAGCCGGGCGGTCGCCAACCTCGGGGCGCTCGAGCCGTCGGCCGACGAGCTGGCCGCCTTCCGGGACGCCCTGGCCGGCCACGGGGTCGCGCTCGACGGCGTGCGCGGCGGCGAGACGGTGGCGCCGGTGGCGGCCGAGCTGCAGCTCGCCTACCTGGGCACGACCGACGGCGACGTGGCGGTCCTGCCCCGCCACCGGCCGGCGCGCGAGGTCCGGCTCTCCGACCAGGCCCGCTCGTTGGTGGCCGACTTCGCCGGCGCCCGCGAGGACATGGTCCGCCGCCGGCGCGACGGCGGCGGCGTCCACGCCGGCGGCGCGGCGGTGGCGATGGCCGGGGTGGCGATCCCGCCGCCGGCGCGAATGGTCCCGGTCGGGCTCTCGACGCTCTACCACCGCGGCACGCTGCGCGGCGGCCAAGCGATGCACAACCTGGGCAACCTGGTCGTCATCGGCGACGTCAACCCGGGCGCCGAGCTGGTCGCCTCGGGCGACATCGTCGTCTTCGGCGCGCTGCGCGGCGTCGCGCACGCGGGCGCCCAGGGCGACCGCAACGCGCGCGTCATCGCGCTCGAGCTCGAGCCGACGCAGCTGCGGATCGCGACCGTCATCGCGACCAGCAGCGAGCGCGGCAAGCAGCGCGGTCCGGAACACGCCTCGATCGTCGGCGACCGCATCGTCGTCGTCCCGTTCGCCGACGCCGATCTACGCAAGGAGTCCGTCTAACATGGCAGCACGTCGAATCGTCGTTACGTCCGGGAAGGGTGGCGTTGGCAAGACGACCACCACTGCGAACGTCGGTGCGGCGCTCGCGCAGCGCGGGCATCGGGTGGTGCTGGTCGACGCCGACATCGGGCTGCGCAACCTCGATCTGGTGCTGGGCGTCGAGAAGCGGATCGTCTTCGATCTGGTCGAGGTCGTCGAAGGCCGCTGTCAACTGCGCCAAGCGCTGATCAAGGACAAGCGCATCGAGAACCTGGCCATTCTGCCGGCGGCGCAGACGCGCGACAAGACCGCCGTCAGCGAGCTGCAGTTCGCCGACGTCGTCACGCAGCTGGGCGAGCTGTGCGACTACGTGCTGATCGACTGCCCGGCCGGGATCGAGCACGGCTTCCGCAACGCGATCGCCGGCGCGACCGAAGCCGTCGTCGTCACCACGCCCGAGGTCAGCGCGATCCGCGACGCCGACCGCGTGATCGGCAAGCTGCGCGAGCGCGGGCTCTCGTTGCGGGTGATCGTGAACCGCATCCGGCCCGAGATGGTGCGCAGCGGCGACATGCTCTCGGTCGACGACGTGACCGACATCCTCTCGGCGGAGCTGCTCGGCATCGTCCCCGACGACGCCGAGATCATCGACACGACCAACCGCGGCGAGCCGGTCGTGCTCAACGTCGAGTCGCGCTTGGCCGCCATCTACACCAAGATCGCGCGCCGGCTCGAGGGCGAGGTCGTGCCGTTCACCGCGCTCAACCCGCCGGGGTTCTTCGAGCGCATCTTCGGGAAGGCCGGATAGATGCTCCACGACGTGATCCCCCAGGAGGCCGCCGCGCCCGACGCGCCGGCCAAGCCGCGCGGTCGCGCGATCGTCGTGACCAGCGGCAAGGGCGGCGTGGGCAAGACGACGACCACGGCCAACGTCGGCGCCGCGCTGGCGGCGGCCGGCGCGTCGGTCGTCCTGGTCGACGCCGACGTCGGGCTGCGCAACCTCGACATCGTCATGGGGCTCGAAGCGCGCGTGCGCCATCACGTCCTCGACGTGCTCGAGAACAAGGCGACGCTGGACGAGGCGCTGGTGACCGACAAGCGCGTCCCGCAGCTCAAGCTGCTGGCGGCCGCGCAGACGCGCGAGAAGGACGACGTCGACACCGCCGCGTTCCGCGCGCTGATCGACTCGCTGCGCTCGCGCTTCGACTACGTGCTGATCGACTGTCCGGCCGGCATCGAGATGGGCTTCGCCAACGCGATCGTCGGCGCCGACGAAGCGATCGTCGTGTGCACGCCGGAGGTCTCGGCGGTGCGCGACGCCGATCGCGTCGTCGGACTGCTCGGCGACACGCGCAAGGTGCACTTGATCGTCAACCGCCTGCGCCCGGAGCTGGTGCGCAAGGGCAAGATGCTCTCGGTCGAGGACGTCAACGCGATCCTGCGGCTGCCGCTGCTGGGCATCATCGCCGACGCGCCCGACGTGATCGTCTCGACCAACAAGGGCGAACCGGTCGCGCTCGACGCCGCCTCGCCGGTCGGCTCCGCCTACCGCGCCATCGCCGAGCGGATCAGCGGCGCGCGCACCGACGCGCCCGCGATCCCGCGCGAGCGCTCGTTCTTCGACAAGCTGTTCGGGAGCCGTTGATGTTCGAGTTCATCAAGAAGCTGTTCGGTCCCGAGCCCTCGAGCGTCACCGCGCGCGAGCGCTTGCGGCTGGTGCTCCTCTCCGACCACCTCTCGCTCGCGCCCGACGTCGTCGAGTCGCTCAAGGGCGACCTGATCGAGGTGATCTCGCGCTACTGCGAGGTCGACGTCGCCAACTGCGACGTCACCTTCGAGCAACAAGACAAACAGGTCGCGATGCTCGCCAACATTCCCATCTTGGGGATGCGCAGCCGCCAGGCACCGCGCACCCCCGAGCCGCCACCCGCCCCGGCGCCGCCGCCGGTGAGCTCGACGCCGGCCGCCGCGCAGTCCACGGCGCACCCGGCGCCGAGCCCGCCGAAAGCCGGCGGCGCCGGGGCGGGCGCGCCGCGCCGCCGCCGTCGGCGCAAGTCCGGCGGCGTCGCGCCCAACGCCGCACCGCAAGCGACATAGCGGCACGGTTCTCTGCTGGCATTGCGAATGGACTCTAGCCGAGAACTGGACGGAGCGATTAGTGCTGCTGGCGATCTTCAAATCGCGGTAGCGCGAACGCGCGAAGTCATCGTCGAATTGGCGTCGCAAATTGAGGTCCTGATGAACGAGCTGCCCGAAGCCGGCGTTCGCGCGCTCCTCCTTCAGGTGCGTGTCGTCTTGCGTGGGACGCCGACGGTCGAGCCTGGACCTGGAAAGGTACAGATCGAATATCTTCCAGCGGCGGACGAGGGCGAGTTCGATGTACGTCCTGGTGCTACAGCCCTCTACCTCGAAGCGTTAGGAATGGGCCGTGATCGTTTTTACCTGGAGGTACGATCGAGTCCGGGACAAATCGTGCTCGCCACCTCATCCCTTGAGAGCGTTGAGACTTGGCTTAGTCGAGTGCGTGGCATTCTGCTAGACGCAAACGGCGATGTTCGCCTGGTCAATCAATGGATCGATGAAGTCAAGGGTGAAGTGAAAACCGCTCTCGGCCCGAGTGCAACCGAATTACTCACGGCATTCTTAACTGGATTGCGGATAGAGCTTCAATCGCGTTCGCGCTTTAATCGGGCCGTTGACCTCGCGTGACCTTGAGGCCATTTATCCCCAGACGCGGTCGCTGGGCTGCTAATGTGAATCCTTGTAAGTCGAGCTGCCTTGCTACTCAGCTTTGAGCAATGTCTAGAACTCTTCGCGATCTGATCAATCTGGCAACTGCAGCAGCAGCTGCCCTGGAACGCGTTCTCGCGGTAACATCACCAGGTCCCCCTCAGGTCGAAATCGCGTCCGACGAAGATGCAACAGTAGACGCCGATATTCGCTATCTCGCGGAAACCTTCGAGAGAGTAAACGAGAAGCACATCGATGAGATTAGAAGTTTTGATGCTCTAAACGGAGTCGTACTAGCGGCGATCTTTGGTATCTTTCTTTACTTTCTCGATAAGGATCAGTGGCTATTGTTGATATCCTTAGTGGCCCCGGCGTCGATTACCATTTGGAACTTCCGAGGCCGAGTAGCATTTTCACCGGACCCGGCACTTTTCGAGCCCCTCTTCGCTGAGGATCCGTCTGACGCGATGAAAGTGCTTATTGAGAACCACAAGCGCGACATTACTAAGAACGCGCGCCTGCGAAATCGGAAGCGTCAAGGCTTTACTTTAGCGCTGGCCGCGTTGTTTGCCGTAGCTATTGCCGCTGCCGGGTCGAAGGAGGTACAATCTATGTCAGCCCATGAAGCCCAAAGATCGCATCGAGTCGCTTGCCAGTCAGATTCTCAGTGCCAAGCGAGCAAGCAAGACAACCAAGGCGGCGGGCCAGGCTCTCGACCGAGGGTTGGTAGTGCCCAAAGGCCTTAGATCTTTGGACCTTCAGCCACGCCGATTCGTTGACGTCAGCTTTGACCTAAATATTGGGCCCACTGGCACGAAGAAGCCAGGCCTGAAGCACTAGTCCGAACGCTCTGAGTCGCGCTGACCAAGCAAACGAGGTCCTGACGTTGGCACTCTCGGTGTCTCGGGGCGTCTTTGTGGTACGCGCGGAAGCGTACCGCTCGCGGCCCGGCCTTTCGTGGCGCGGGTAGAATAGCGTGGAACGTCCCTGGTATACGCGGTTCAATTGGCCGCTCGCGATCGCACCGATCCTCACCACGATCCTGGGCATCGTGTTCATTCGCTCGGCGACGCTGCACGATCGCGGCGCGGGCGGCGAGTGGCGCAATCAGATCGTCTACGCGCTGATCGGCATCGCGCTGATGGTCGGCTTGGCGTTCGTCGACTATCGCGTCTGGAAACGCTGGGCGATCCCGCTCTACTTCATCACACTCGCGCTGCTGGTGTTCATCACCGTCAAAGGGCAGTCTGCGCTTGGCGCGGCGCGCTGGATCCGCATCGGCAGCTTCCAGTTCCAGCCCTCCGAGCCGGCCAAGGTTGTGCTGGCGATCGCGATCGCGGCGCTGCTGTGCCGCGGCAACTACCGCAAGATCCAAGAGCTGTGGCTGCCGCTCTTGGCGGTGGCGGTCCCGGCCGTGCTGATCCTCAAGCAGCCGGACCTGGGCACGACGCTGGTGATCGGCGCGATCCTGACGGCCGAGCTGTACTTCGGCCTACCGAACCTGCTCGACTTCGGATTGTTCGTCGGCGGAATCGTCGCCGCGGCGGCCTACGTGCTCACCAGCGCGCACTTGCTCAAGCCGTTCCAGCGCGCGCGCCTGCTGGTGTTCCTCGATCCCAAGCTCGATCCGCAAGGCGTCGGCTACAACCTCAACCAGTCGACGATCGCGGTCGGCAGCGGCGAGTGGTTCGGCAAGGGCCTCTTCCACGGCACGCAGACGCAGCTGGCGTTCGTGCCGGAGAACTCGCGCGACTTCATCTTCACCGCGCTGGGCGAAGAGTGGGGCTTCGCCGGCGCGCTGCTGCTGCTGGCGCTCTACGCGGTCGGCCTGGGTGCCGCGGTGAAGGCCGTCTTCGCCGCGCAGGACCGCTTCGGGATGCTGCTGGCGGTCGGGCTGATCACGCTGCTGGCCTTCCACGTCGTCGTCAACGTCGGCATGACGATCGGGATCATGCCGATCACCGGCATCCCGCTGCCGTTCATGTCCTACGGCGGCAGCGCGCTGATGACCGACTACGTCGCGGTCGGCATCCTGCTCAACATCGTGCTGCAGAAGGACGCCCTGGTCTTCGGGGACGCCCCGGCCCGCCGGGCCTAATTATTGATTCGTGCCCAGTTTCGAGTGAGCCGAGACGTTACTGCGATCGCAGACGTGTGATGCTAGAAATTTTCATCGCAGGCGCTCTCGCGCTGTCAGCTGCTGGTACCGCAGCGGCTGACAGCGGTCCCCGGGGAGGTAAGGCTGCGATCTCCGTCTCAGGGGCGCATTGCGGAAAGTGCAGCAGTACGCGGGGTAGAGCCGTAGCCAAAGAGCTCAACGCGCTCGTTGCAGCGAACAAGTGGCCGACGCGCCCGTGCGCGTGTTTGCTCGAAACCTCGGCGCAGATCTTCGCTGAGGTGCCGACAACGGAACGAGTTGATCGTCGCGCGGGCTTCAAGGGTGCCTTCGAACGGATGGATATGATCCACCTGACCACGCCGATGCGCGTACGATTGCCCATCCATCCGGGACGCTCGACGGTCGTTACCGACGTGATCGTCGGCGTTCATTTTCTGCCGGGCTATCACGTGCATACGGACGTTTGGCTGGGATCGTTCGACGCGCGAACGCATCGGACGCTCTACGAGGACCAGATCATCCCGGGCGACCCATTTCGCCTGGCAAGCGGCGAGTGCGGCTAAAGGCTGCCGCAGCGGCGAGCCCACGTGCGGCTTCCCGTGCCGTCGCTCGCTTGCTCGACCGCCCAGCCGCAAAGGACCACCGGGGCGCCGCCCTGAAGCCGCTACTACGGAAGACACCGTGAGGTGATCGTGCGGGCCTACGGGGCTCGCGCTGGATCGTCCGGCCGGCTTCCACCAGAATTTTTCCGAATTTCTCAACCAAGTGGACGCACGCGTCCGCCTGCGAGGCCCGCTCGATGACGCTCTGCGCTGTCGCGATGTGCCCGCGGACGAGGGCTGCGGGCGTCCGAGAGAGGCCAGCACACTCCATTGTCCACCGACATCCTCATCTCGAGCGATCCGTGGGAAAACCGCGTCGCGATCCTCGAGGAAGGTCGTCTCGCCGAAATCTACGTCGAGCGCGAAGAGCGCGTCATCGGCTCCATCTACAAGGGCAAGGTCGTCAACGTCTTGCCGGGGATGGGTGCCAGTTTCGTCGACATCGGTCTCGGTCGTAACGCGTTTCTCTACGTCGACGACATCAACAAGACGCCGCTGAACATCGGCGACGTCGAAGTCACCTCCGGCCGCAGCGGCTATACGATCACCGAGAAGGTCAGCCGCGGCGACGACGTCCTGGTGCAGATCGTCAAGGAGCCGCGCGGCCTCAAGGGCGCGCGCGTCTCGACCAACATCTCGCTCCCGGGCCGCTACCTGATCTTGATGCCGACGGGGCGCTTCAGCGGCGTCTCGCGCAAGATCGAGTCGGCCGACGAGCGCAACCGGCTCAAGACGATCATGAAGGCGATCCGTCCCGAAGGGATGGCGACCGTCGTGCGCACGGCGGCGGCCGGCGTCTCCAACGCCGAGCTGATCGCCGACCTCGGCGTGCTGATCCGCATGTGGCACGGGATCCTCGAGCAGTTCAAGGCGCTGCCGGCGCCGGCGTTGCTGCACAAGGACATGAACCTCGTCTACAAGACGGCACGCGACTTCATCACCCCGCAAGTGCAGAACGTCTGGCTCGACGATCCGACGGAGCTCGAGGACGTGCGCGACTTCATGCGCATGCTCGGCCCGCAGTACGTCGAGCGCATCAAGTATTACGAGGGCGGGAAGCGGCTTTTCGCCGACTTCAAGATCGACGACGAGATCGCGCGCTTGATGAAGCCGACGGTGAAGCTGCCCTCGGGCGGCTCGATCGTGATCGAGTCGACCGAAGCGCTGACCGTCGTCGACGTCAACTCCGG